>JBOHSC010000491.1:0-1947 GCA_050733115.1 Gemmatimonadales bacterium | reverse complement strand
ACCGGGGCCGTCTGCTCTACGGGCGGAACCACGATCGCCTCTTCATCCCGGCCAGCAACACCAAGATCGTGGTGACCGCCGTCGCGTCGGCGCTGTTTCGGCCCGACTGGACGGTGAAGACGAGCGCCTACGCCGGCGGCCCGGTGGTGGACGGCGTCCTGCTCGGCGACCTCGTCCTCTATGGGCGGGGAGACCCGACCATGGGACGCCGCTGCTTCGCCACCGACACCACCGTGGCCGGCGTGTGCGACACCGACCCCTTCATGCGGCTCCGTCAGCTGGCCGATACCATCAAGGCACACGGAATCCGCGAAGTCCACGGCGATCTGGTGGGAGACGGGAGCTACTTCGAGCCGCTGATGGTCAATCCCAACTGGGAGGGATACGACCTCAACTGGTGGTACGCGGCGGCGGTATCGGGACTGGGCTTCAACGACAACAGCGTCGACTTCGTCTGGGGGCCGGGCCCCGACGCCGGCGCGCCCGCGGTGATCACGATGTCTCCCGATCTCGGCGACATTTCCTTCGAGAATCGCACGGTGACGGTGCCCTCAGGGGGAGACTCGGACATCGGCGACCGGTTCTACCGGACGCCGGGGACGATGCAGATATGGGCGGAGGGCACCGTCACCCGCGACCACCCCGCGCAGACCGAGTCGTTCGCGATCCCCGACCCCGATCTCTTCGCCGCGCGCGCGCTCCGCCAGGCGCTCGCCGAGGCGGGGATCGCGGTCACGGGAACGACCCGCTCAACCACCGACTCGCTGCTCTATCTCACCGCCCGCCGCGGAGCGCCGCTCGCCGAGGTGCAGTCACGCCCGCTTCGTGACTGGGTCTTTCCGATTCTCAATACCAGCCAGAACTGGTACGCCGAAATGCTGCTCAAGCAGCTCGGGCGTCAGTTCGGGAAGGGGGGATCGTGGGAGGAGGGTCTCGCCGTCGAGCGCCGGTTCCTCATCGATTCGGTCAAGGTGGATTCGACCCAGTTTTCACTGCTCGACGGCTCCGGCCTGTCCAGCGCAAACCTCATCTCGCCACTCGCCTTTACCCAGATCCTCCGCTTCATCCGCGCGCATCCGAGATACTCGACCTTCTCCTCCGGCCTTCCACTGTCGGGCGCGGCCGGCTCGCTCCGCACCCGGTTCATCGATACCCCTCTGGAGGGGCGGGTTCAGGCCAAGACCGGCAGCATCGGCGCGGTGAACACGCTCTCCGGCTACATCGAGCAGCCCAATGGCCGGGTGCTCACCTTTTCGGTGGAAGCCAATCACCACACGCAGAACTCGCGGACGATTCTCGCGGCGATCGACAGTGTGGTGGTGGAGATGGGGAAGAAGCGGTAGAGTACGCCATGCTTCTCCTCCTCATCCGCCACGCGCACGCCGGTGACAGTAATCCCGCCAAATGGCCCGACGACCGCGAGCGGCCGCTCACGGACAAGGGCCGGAGAATCCAGCGCAAGGTGAGCCGCCTCCTCCGCCGGCTCGACCTGGTGCCCGACGTGGTGCTCGCGAGTCCCTGGAAGCGGGCGGCGCAGACGGCGGCGGTTCTCGCGGAGACGCTCGACCTCGAGCACCCGCCCGTGCCGTGCGAGGCACTGGCCGAAGACCCCGATCTGAGCCGGATTGCCGATTTCGTGGGCGACCCCGGCGCCAGCGGCATCGTGGCGCTCGTGGGACACTCGCCGTGGATGGAGGAGCTGGCGGCGATCCTGCTCGCTGGCTCCGCCACTCAGCTCAGGACCGATTTTCCCAAGAGCGGCGTGATGGGGATCGACCTCGAGCGCGTGGCGATCGGTGCGGGGGAGCTGAGGTGGTTCCTGAGACCGAAGGCGGCGGTCAAGTGAGACGTCCGCCTTACTCGCTTTGCCCGAAAATCGCCAGATTCGACGAGTGCCCCGGGTTGACTTTCGTCTTGGGGTTGATGAAGTGCACCGCGTTGTTCACC
>JBOHSC010000490.1:0-1848 GCA_050733115.1 Gemmatimonadales bacterium | reverse complement strand
CGCCGTACCTGCTGGTGTCCAAGTACAACAACTACCTCGGCATCGGGCCGCACGGACACGGACACAACCATGTCGCCGTGCTCGACCCCCGGGTAAGCCAGAAAGATCCGTACGCGAACACCCGGGTCATGAAGGCCGTCCAGACCGTCCTGTCGCCCGTGCACGAGCCCGGGACACCCGCCGGAGCCCGGTATGAGTGGTGCATCAACTCGGCCGTGGTCGACCCCGCGGACGGCTCGGTGATCGTGAACAGCGAGGACGGAACCCTCTACCGCTGGGACCTGGCAAGCAACACTTTGGCCGAGAAGATCCACCTCAACCCGCCGCGCCCCGAGGCCTACACGCCCACCCTCATAGGCCCGGACGGCACCGTCTACGCCATCAACAACGCCACCCTCTACGCCATCGGCCGCTAGCCGCACACTGACCTATGCGGCGAAGGCGGGCACTGTTCTGGACGATTATCGGAAGCGCCGTGGCGGCAGTGGCGATAGCACTAGCATTGATCGAAGCCGACTCCGGCACGTCGCCAAAAGCAGCCTCTTCGCCCGCGCCTCCGTCGGCCAGTTCAAGCCCGCAATCTGGCGAGTCTGCCCCAGTGGTAACTCCGGAGACCTCCAGCACGTCCTCGTTCTCATATCTCTCAGACCTGCACCCAGCCGGCGACCTCGGCGGGCTGGTGAACCCGGGTCCGGTCGAGATATCCGGGTCGATTTACCCCAACAGCATCTCGTTCTATTGCAATGTTGGTGACCCGACTGCGTTTCCTGCATATAAGCTCAAGCACAACGCTCGCCGGTTCCAAGCCACGATCGGACTGCCGCCCAAGTCTTCCCCCCAATTTCAAGCGGGCGTGATACTCGTTGGCGATGGGAACACTCTACGGATGTTTACTGTCACCGTGCGTAAGCCAAAGACCGTCGATGTTGATGTAACAGGAGTCCATACCCTTCAACTCGAATGCTTCGGCGGCGGGAATTCGTATGAGGGCGGTGAGGCGATTGCCGCGGTCTGGGGAAACGCACGCGTCGCAGGAGGACATTGACCGCGGAATGGCGGGTCATGCTCGCCGGTCTTCGACCCGGCGATCGGCCCGGCGGTGAGCGCCACTCCCGTGGCGGCGGAAGGCGAGGCCCCCCGGCGTGTGCCCGGCGACCTCTGTGGCCCTCGTCGCCGACGCACGGGTCGGCTTGGCTGACCTTTGTGGTGGCGGCGCAGCCGCGTAGGAGCTGAGCATCTCGGTTCGCAACGATCGCGGCCCCTTCCCGTGTCCAGGTCATGCCTTGGCTGGTCAGAAACCGCCACAGATTCTGGAGTGCGATCGTCTTCCGCTTGATCGATCGGTGTGGGAGTCGCTCGCGGATGGCCTCGCGAAGGCGTCCTCGACCGAGTCGGGGGTCCGGGTGAGGCGCGGCGTACATCCACCCGACACGGTCTGCCGAGCGGTGCAGCGGCTGGTTCAGATACCCCGAGTCGAGCCCCTTCGCAGAGCTCGGTCCACGCCCTGCTTCTCGGCGCGGACGCACGGGTCGAAGGCGCGGCTCGCGTGGCGGCCGATCGCGAGCTCGAATAGCGCCCGAATAGCGTCCAATCGCTCGCACGTTGCTAGCTGAGGGACTCACGCGGCCTCCGGCGCCGATGCAAGACGTGACGGTGCGTCATGGAGTGGGTCGGGGATGCGGTCGCCGAGTCGGAGCAGGACGGTTCCGGCCAGCACCGCGGCAACCGCGCCACCCCACCAGATGGCGTCTGGTGCGGTCTTTAGGAGAAGGCCACCAATCGCTGGGCCGATGGCCAGGGAAAGGGTGAAGGTCAGGCTGTAGAGAGACAGGTATCGGCCGAGGAGAT
>JBOHSC010000489.1:0-7097 GCA_050733115.1 Gemmatimonadales bacterium | reverse complement strand
GACATCGTCGTGTGCGACGGCTTCGTGGGAAACGTCGTGCTCAAGTTCTACGAGTCGGCCGCGCGGGTGTTCGTCGGTCTCGTGGCCGACCGTGCGCCCGACGTCATGGAGCGCCCCGCGCTGCGGGAGCTCTTCCAGCACCTCGACTACTCCACCTACGGCGGCGCTCCCCTCCTGGGGGTGCGCGGCATCTCCATCATCTGTCACGGCGCCTCGAGCCCGAACGCCATCAAGAATGGTATCGGCGTGGCGCTGCAGGCGGTTCGGGCAGGACTCAACCAGCACATCGCCGCCGAGTTCACGCAGCGCGAGACCGCGGGCCGCCTATGATCGCCCGCCCGTTCGCCGAGATCGCCAGCATCGGGACGGCGGTCCCTCCCGGCGTTCTCACCAATGCCGATCTTACGCGCATGCTCGACACCTCCGACGAATGGATCGTCGAGCGCACCGGAATTCGGGAACGCCGCATCGCCGGCCCGGAACAGACCGTCGCCATTCTGAGCCGTGAGGCAAGCGCGCGCGCGCTCGAGCGTGCCGGGGTGACGGCGGGCGAGCTCGACGCCATCGTCCTTGCGACAGCAAGCCCGGACCGCCTCCTGCCGTCCACCGCGTGCGACCTGCAGGCACTGCTCGGAGCGGACAATGCCGCCGCCTTCGACATCAGTGCGGCCTGTCCCGGTTACATCTATGCACTGACTGTGGCCGAGGGACTCATCGCGTCGGGGCAGAGCCGCACCGTGCTCGTCGTGGGCGCGGAAAAACTGTCCACGATCACCGACTTTCAGGATCGGTCCACCGCCATCCTCTTCGGCGACGGGGCGGGGGCGTCGGTGGTGCGGGCCTCCACTCGGCCGGGCCGCGGCATCCTCTCCACCTTCATCAAGTCCGATGGCCGGCTGGCTCCCCTTCTCCTGAGGCCGGGCGGAGGCTCCGCCGACCCCATCAGCGAGAAGGTGGTCTGCGAGCGATCACACTACATGAAGATGGCCGGACGTGAAGTGTTCAAGGCCGCGGTGCTCACCATGACCGACGCCTGTGACGCCGCACTTCGCCAAGCCGGTGTCTCGGCGGAGGAGGTCGATCTCCTGGTACCGCATCAGGCCAACCTGCGAATCATCGAGTCTACCGCCAAGCACGCAGGCATTCCGATGTCGAAGGTGATGGTGAATCTCGACCGCTACGGCAACACGTCCTCGGCGTCCATTCCACTCGCCCTCGATCAGGCGGTGGCCGAGGGCAGGGTCGGTCCGGGCTCCCTGCTGCTGTTCGTGGCGTTCGGCGCCGGCTTGACCTGGGGAAGCGCGGTAGTGCGGTGGTGAGCGTCCTGATGTGCCCTGGCCAGGGGGCGCAGCGGGTTGGGATGGGCAAGGACCTCGCCGAGCGCTTCCCGGCAGCCCGTGAGGTTTTTGCGGCCGTCGACGATGCCCTCGACACCCGACTCTCGCGCCTCATGTGGGAAGGGCCCGAAGACGAGCTCACACTCACCCAGAACACGCAACCCGCCATCCTCGCGCATTCGGCGGCGGTGTGGGCGGTAGTCGGAGAGCGACTCGGTCGTCCGGCGGCGGGGGCGGGTCACAGCCTCGGCGAGTATAGCGCGCACGTGGCCGCCGGAACGCTGACCGTCACCGACGCGGCTCGGCTGGTTCGCCGGCGCGGCCAGCTCATGTTCGCCGCCGGACGCCAGCGGCCAGGCGCCATGGCGGCGGTACTTGGCCTCGCGGCCGAGGCGGTGGATGAGGCGTGCAATGAGGCGTCGGGGCCTGACGGCATTGCGGTGGCGGCCAATCTGAATGGGCCCGATCAGGTCGTCATCTCCGGCGATCCTGCCGGCGTGGCGCGCGCGGGGGAGGGATGCAAGGCGCGAGGCGCCAAGAGGGTCGTGCCTATCAAGGTGAGCGGCGCCTTCCACTCACCGCTGATGGCGCCGGCGGTAGACGGGCTTCACGATGCGCTCAGCGGCGCTGCGTTCTCCGATCCCGAGTTCCCCGTCATCGCCAACGCCAGTGCCGAGCCGGTCCGAACCGGAGTAGACGCCAAGCGCCTCCTGGTCGATCAGCTCACCGCACCGGTCCGTTGGGTCGAATGCATGCAAACCGCCGCCGACCTGGGGCCCGGCGCCACGTTTTTCGAGCTGGGCCCCGGCAATGTGCTGTCGGGACTCCTCAAGAGAATCGTCCCGGGGGCTGCCAGCGTGACCCTGGGGACATCGGTTGAAGTGGAGAAGTTCTTACTTGGGTGAAGCGGGGCGATGCACAGCATAGACCTCGGCAACCGCACTGCGTTCGTCACCGGGAGCACCCGGGGAATCGGGCTCGCCGTGGCGCGAGCGCTGCATGGAGCGGGCGCGCGCGTCGCCATTGTGGGGCGCGATGCCGCACGGGCGCAAGCGGTGGCCGCCGAGCTCGGGGAACGTGCCGCGGGCGTGGGATGTGACGTGTCGCAGGAAGTGCAGGTTACCGCCGCGCTCGACGCGGCCGAGTCGGCGCTTGGCCCGGTCGACATCCTGGTGAACAACGCCGGCCTCACCCGTGACAACCTCCTCCTCCGGCTTTCGTCCGCCGACTGGGACGCGGTTCTCGCGGCCAACCTCACCGGCGCGTTCTACACGACGCGAGCGGTGATCAAGGGAATGATGAAGCGGCGCTGGGGTCGCATCGTGAACATCACGAGTGTGGTGGGTCTCACCGGCAACAAGGGGCAGGCGAACTATGCGGCCAGCAAGGCGGGGTTGATCGGTTTTACCAAGTCGGTCGCGAAGGAATACGCCAGCCGCGGAATCCTGGCCAACTGTGTGGCCCCCGGATTCATCGAGACCGACATGACATCCGCCTTGCCCGACGAGGCGCGCGCCACATTATTAGAGGACATTGCCCTGGGCCGGCTGGGGCGTCCCGAGGACGTGGCGGGTGCGGTGCTGTTCCTCGCGTCCGAGTTGTCGGCGTACGTCACGGGCCAGGTGCTGGTGGTCGACGGTGGAATGGTCATCTGAGCGATCTTGAATCTCCAATCGAGGGCGACATGAGCAACGTCGAAGAGAAGGTCAAGGACATCATCGTCGAGGAGCTGGGCGTGGAGCGCGAGAAGCTCACGAGCGAGGCCAGCTTTATGGAAGACCTCGGCGCCGACAGCCTGGACACGGTCGAGCTCGTGATGGCGTTCGAGAAGGAGTTCGACATCGACATCCCCGACGAAGACGCCGAGAAGCTTCGCACCGTCGGCGATGCAATGAACTACCTCCACGAGAAGATCGGGAAGTAGCTTGCCGAAACGCGTCGTCGTCACCGGCCTGGGGCTGGTGACCCCGGTTGGCACGGACGTCGATTCGAGCTGGAGCGCGCTCCTCGCCGGGGTTCCCGGCGCGGCGCCCATCACGAAGTTCGATCCCCAGAAACTGTCGGTTCGCTTCGCCTGCGAGGTGAAGGGGTTCGACGCGCTCCAGTACATGGACCGCAAGGAAGTCCGACGGTACGACCTCTTCGCCCAGCTCGCGCTGGCCGCGGCCCATCAGGCCGTCACCCAGGCCGGGCTCGAAGGCAACGTGCCGTCGCCCGAGCGCACCGGCGTGGTCATCGGCAGCGGGATCGGCGGCATGCAGACGTACGAGGACAACTGCACCGCGTACATCCTCAAGGGTCCGGACCGGGTCTCGCCGTTCTTCGTACCGATGTTCATTCCCGACATCGCCGCCGGACTCGTCTCCATCCGCTACGGCCTCAAGGGGCCCAATTTCGCCACGGTGTCGGCCTGCGCGTCGTCGGCCCACGCCATCGGCGAGTCGTACAATCTCATCCGGCAGGGAATGGCCGATGCGATGGTCACGGGGGGCGCCGAGGCGGCCATCACCGGACTCACTGTGGCCGCGTTCTCCAACATGAAAGCGCTCTCTTCGCGGAACGAATCCCCCGAAACCGCGAGCCGCCCTTTCGACAAGGACCGCGACGGCTTCGTGCTCGGCGACGGCGGTGCGGTGGTGGTGCTCGAGAGCCTCGAGCACGCCCAGAAGCGGGGCGCGCGCATTCTCGGCGAGGTGCTTGGTTACGGGCTCAGCGCCGACGCTTACCATATCACCTCTCCCGCCGAGCACGGCGAAGGCGCCCAACGCGCCATGCGCGCCTGCATCGCCGACGGCGGCTTCGACATCAAGGACGTGGGCTACATCAACGCCCATGGTACCTCCACTCAGCAGGGCGACGTCGCCGAGACCGAGGCGGTCAAGGCGGTATTCGGGGAGCAGGCGCGGAAGCTCGTCTTCGGGTCCACCAAATCGATGACCGGCCACCTCCTCGGCGCGGCCGGCGCCCTCGAATTCGCGGTCTCGCTCCTGGTGACCACCTGCGGAGTGATCCCTCCCACCATCAATCAGTTCACTCCCGATCCCGAGTGTGATCTCGATTCCGCTCCCAATCACAAGGTCGAGCGCCGGGTGGATGTGGCCATGTCGAATTCCTTCGGATTCGGCGGCCACAATGTGACGCTGGCGGCCCGGGCCTGGAAAGACTGACGTCCCGGCACTTCCCCCGATCGGAACCACCGCCCCACCTCCGAAACACAGCACCGCAGAGGACCCAGAGAATCGCGCCTGTTTTCTCCGTGTGCTCTCCGGTTCCCTCTGTGGTGAAGGGGTGGCACAGATGGGGTGAACGTGGGTAGTCAGTGGCCTCCGGAGGCCGAAATGATGTAGATTCCGCAATCGTTACCGCCAGCCCACGAAGGAGATAGGATGTCCGGCGAGTTCGACCCCGCTCACCTGCTGGACCCCGCGCTCCGGCCCATCGCCGAAAAGGTTCAGACCGGCGAGCGGCTGACCGCAGCCGAGGGCCTCGCTCTCTACGCCACCGCCGACCTGCTTGGGCTCGGCTCCCTGGCCGACTACGCCAACCGCCGCCGCAACGGCGACCGGGTTTTCTTCTCCGCCAATCAGCACATCAACCCTACCAACGTCTGCATCCTGCGAAACACCTGTGTCTTCTGCTCGTTCGCCAGGATGCCGAAGGAGGAGGGGGCGTACACCCGCTCGCTCGAGGAGGTGTTCCACGAGGCCGAGCAGTCCCGCGGCATGCCCACGCGCGAATTCCACATCGTCGGCGGGCTGCACCCCAAGCTCGGGCTCAGTTACTACACGGACATGATCCGCGGTCTCAAGGAGCGCTTCCCTCACGTCCACATCAAGGCGCTGACCGCCGTGGAAATCGCGCACCTGGCACGGATCGAGAAGATCTCCGAGCGCGAGGTACTGCTGGCCATGCGCGAGGCCGGTCTCACCAGTCTGCCCGGCGGCGGGGCTGAAGTATTCAGCACGGCGGTGCGGGCCACCATCGCGGAGCGAAAGCTGACCGGCGACGAATGGCTGCGGGTACACCGCGTGGCGCACGAGCTGGGCATCCCGACCAACTGCACAATGCTTTACGGGCACGTCGAAACGGCGCACGACCGCATCGAGCACCTGAGCCGCCTTCGCGAGCTGCAGGACGAGACCGGCGGTTTCCTCACGTACATACCTCTCGCCTATCACCCCGATCACAACGAGCTCGGGGAGGAGATGGGGCGCATCGGCACCGCCACTACCGGCTACGAGGACCTCAAGAACATCGCCGTGGCGCGTCTGTTCCTCGACAACGTCCCTCACGTCAAGACCCACTGGCCCATGGTGACGCCGTTTCTCTCCCAGATCGCGCTCAGCTTCGGCTGCGACGACGTGGAGGGGACGGTGGTGTACGAGCGCATCTACCACGAGGCGGGGGCGCACACCGCCATGCACATGCCCTACCTCGAGCTGGTGCGCCTCATTCGCGGGGCGGGGAAGCGTCCTGTCGAGCGCGACAGTCTCTACCAGACCGTACGTGAGCAGTTCGACGAGCTACCACCCGAGCCCACGCTCGGTCGCAGTGCCGGCCTGCCGGTGGTGCACGCGGCATGAGGCTCGGACGTATTCCCTGGATCAACTGCTATCCGGTCTATGGCGCCATCGATCGCGGTCTGGTGGACATGCCCGCCGAGATCGTTTCGGGCACGGCATCCGAACTCAACGACCTGCTCGCGGCCGGTGAGCTTCAGGTCAGCGTCGTTTCGGCGGTGGAGTATGCCCGCAACGCGGCCGCGTATCATCTCCTGCCCGACCTCGCCATCACCTGCGACGGCCCGGTCCACAGTGTCGCTCTGTTCTCGAAGCGGCCGGTAGAAGAGCTCGACGATCACACGGTGCTCGTCACGGCATCGTCGCGGACCTCGGTGCTGCTGCTCCACCTGCTCTGCCGCCACCGGTGGGGGGTACGCCCGCGCTTCGCCACCGCGCGAGCGGAGGCGCCCGACCTGGCGTCGCTGGCGGCGCTGCCGCACGAGGGAGTCCTGGTCATCGGCGATGCCGCCTTGATGCTCGCGGCCGAGCGCCGGTATCCGGTCCGGCTCGACCTCGGCGCCGAGTGGGGGTCGTGGACCGGGCTTCCGTTCGTCTTTGCGGTGTGGGCGGCAAGGCGCGAAGCGAAGCTCCCGGCGGTACAGCAAGTTCACGAGCGGTTGCTGCAATCGCGCGCCTGGGGATTGGCGCATCTCGACGAGCTCTCCGCCGATGCCGCTCGCGCCACCGGCGTCTCCGAGCCGGTCTGCCGGGCCTACCTCGGCGACCTCGACTACGCGCTCTCGTATCGCCACCTGGCCGGGCTGACGGATTTCTTCCGCCGCCTTGCCCAGGACGGACTGGTGCCCGACGGATCGTTGTCCTTCATAGCGGCGGCCTGATGGGGGCCGTTAGCAGACCCCATAACCGTATGCAGCCATGACAACTACAGACCGTACCTCAAGTGAATTCAAGGCCGCGCTCGAGCTCTACCAGCGCGCCGACCTCCTCGAGCTCGGGCGCCTCGCCGACGCCGAGCGGCGGCGGCAGCATCCCGATGAATCCGTCAGCTACATTATCGACCGCAACATCAACTACACGAACGTCTGTGTCGCTGACTGCAAGTTCTGCGCGTTCTACCGGCGCCCGAAGGACGGCCAGGGATACGTCCTGAGCTTCGAGGAAATCGGCGCGAAGATCGACGAGTGCCTCGCGGTCGGTGGGGTCCAGATACTCCTGCAGGGGGGACACAACCCCTACA
>JBOHSC010000488.1:0-2598 GCA_050733115.1 Gemmatimonadales bacterium | reverse complement strand
GGGGTAACAGTGGTGGGCGAATGGAGCTGATACCGCGGCGGGACCGGCTACGGCGTCCCACGATGCGTCAGGTCGTGGTGGTGATGCCAAGCGCCTTCACCCTGGGAAACCTCTTCTTGGGGTTCTGGGCGATCGTTTCGGCGTTCAACGGGAACTTCCGATGGGCCGGATGGTTCATCGTGTTCTCGGGCATTCTCGACATGCTCGATGGTCGGGTAGCCAGGCTCTCGAATACCGGCTCCCGGTTCGGGGCGGAGCTCGACTCGCTGGTGGACGTGATCTCGTTCGGCGTGGCGCCGGCGCTCCTGATCTATTTTCTCGACTTCGCCAGCGCCGGCCGATTCGCCTGGGTTCTGTCATACATCTATGTGACGGCGGTGGCGCTTCGGCTGGCCCGGTTCAACGTCCAGTCGGCCGGCAAGCCCTCCACCGGATGGTTCACCGGGATGCCCTCGCCGGCGGCCGGGATGACGCTGGCGGTGTACTACCCGTTCAGCCAGACGGATTGGTACCGGGCCTCGCTCGCGTATCTCGACCTGCAGCACCAGGGTCTGGTGGTGCTGGTGCTGCTGCTGGCGCTGCTCATGGTCAGCAATGTGCGGTATCCCAAGTTTCCGCCCATCGGAATCCGGAGCGCAAAGGGAATCCTCGGGCTGATCGTGCATCTCTCCATCCTGATCGGCGGTATCTTTTATCCGGAGTACTTTCTCTTCCCGCTGGGACTGTTCTACATGACCTTCGGGGTGGGCCGCGCACTCATCCTCGGCCTCATGGAGCGCCCGGAGGTCCCGCAGGCAGTCGCCGCCGAGGCAGAACAACCGCCCACCCAGTCCGCGGCGCCGGTGCCTCCGGAGCGCCGTGCGGGCTGGACAGAACGGCGAAAGCCGGAGGATTGATGAGTTTTCGAGTTCACGTCCGGGTCATGCCGCGCGGCGGGCTTCTGGATCCCCAGGGCCAGGCCGTCGAGCACGCCCTGTCTGCGCTGGGATTTGGTGAGGCAGGCGGCGTCAGGATCGGCCGCGCCATCGAGCTCAAGGTGAACGCCGCGTCGCGCGGCGACGCCGAAGCGAGGGTTCGCCAGATGTGCGACAAGCTGCTCGCCAACCCCGTGACCGAGGATTACCTCCTCGAGGTGGAGGAGGCCTGATGCTCAAGGTGGCGGTGGTTCGCTTTCCGGGCAGCAACTGCGACCTCGATTCGCTCCGCGCCGTCGAGCGGGTGGGCGTCGACGGGTACTTCGTCTGGCATCGCGATACCAGCCTCCGGGGGGCCGACGTCGTCATCCTCCCCGGCGGCTTCAGTTATGGGGACTATCTCAGGTCGGGGGCCATCGCCCGCTTCAGCCCGATCATGCAGGCCGTGCAGCGGCACGCCGTAGAGGGCGGCGCGATCCTCGGCATCTGTAATGGCTTCCAGATTCTCTGCGAGGCGCATCTGCTGCCGGGCGCACTGATGAGAAACGCGGGGCTGACCTTCGTGTCCAAGCCGGTTGATGTGGTGGTGGAACGAGCAGAGACCGCCTTCACCTCCGCCTACGCGCCCGGCGATCGCCTGCGGCTTCCGGTGGCCCACGGTGACGGCCGTTTCGTCGCCTCCGACGACACCCTGCGAATTCTCGAGGCCGAGGGACGCGTGGTGCTGAGGTACGTCGAGGGGAGCGAAGGGTCGCCGTTACAGCCCAACCCGAACGGCTCGTCCAATCACATCGCCGGGATCTGCAACGCCGCCGGCACCATCGTCGGCATCATGCCGCACCCGGAGCGGGTGTCCGACCCGATCCTGGGATCGACCGATGGCCTGGGATTCTTCACATCGCTGGCTGCCCTCCGGCCGCGAGCCTCCATCTTCAACGCGCAGAGCCAATGAGCACCGACAAGCCCAGCCGCAACGAGGACGAGTACTTCGTCAAGCAGGAAGCCGAGCTGATCAAGCGGCAGCGCGAGCTCGCCGAGTCGGCCGCACGCGAGAGCGAGCGGAAGACGCACTACATGAAGTGCCCCAAGGACGGCTACGATCTCGTGAGCAGCCAGTATCACGGTGTCCAGATCGAAACCTGCCCGCACTGCGGCGGGATGTGGCTCGACGCCGGTGAGCTGGAAGTGGTGTCCCACGAAGAGCGCCCCGCCCTCTTCACCCGGGTGCTCTCCGAGGCGCTCTCGAGCTTCCGGGGCACCCCCCGGCACCCGGAATGACCGGGTTTACCGTCGAGCGCGGCACGGCGGCGTTCTCCTTCCAGGGGGAGCGTCCGGTCACCCCCGAGGTGGTGCGGGAGCACAATCTCAACGATCTCGAGTACGGCCGCATCCTCGAAATGCTCGGCCGCACGCCGACGCTCACCGAGCTCGGGGTCTTCTCGGCCCTCTGGTCGGAGCATTGCAGCTACAAGCACTCGAAGCCGGTGCTCAAGACCTTCCCGACGACGGGCGCGCAAGTGGTGCAGGGCCCCGGGGAGAATGCCGGCGTGCTCCGGCTTCCCGAGGGCTGGGCCGTCGCGTTCAAGATCGAGTCCCATAACCATCCGTCGGCGGTCGAGCCGTATCAGGGGGCGGCGACGGGCGTGGGGGGAATCCTTCGCGACGTCTTCACCATGGGCGCGCG
>JBOHSC010000487.1:0-1550 GCA_050733115.1 Gemmatimonadales bacterium | reverse complement strand
CTCTGCGAGTACACCGACCACGGGCACTGCGGCATCATCAAGGACGGCGTGGTGGACAACGACGCCACCCTCGAGGTGCTGGGCCGCGTTGCGGTGAGCCACGCCAAGGCCGGCGCCGACATCCTGGGGCCGAGCGGGATGATGGACGGCATGGTGATGGCGATCCGCGCGGCGCTCGACGAGGCGGGCTTTCCCGAGCGCGCCATCCTGAGCTACGCCGTGAAGTACGCCAGCGCCTTCTACGGCCCCTTCCGCGAGGCGGCCCAGAGCACCCCCGCCTTCGGCGACCGGCAGCAGTACCAGATGGATCCGGCCAACGTCCGCGAGGCGCTCATCGAGGCGGCGCTCGACGAGGAGCAGGGCGCCGACATGCTGATGGTCAAGCCGGCGCTGGCCTATCTCGACGTCATCCGCGCCGTGCGAGAGAAGACCCAGCTCCCTCTCTTCGCCTACAACGTGAGCGGCGAGTACTCGATGGTGAAAGCCGCCGCCCGGCTCGGCTGGCTCGACGAGCGGCGCACCGTGCTGGAGATGCTCACCGGCATTCGCCGGGCCGGGGCCGACGTCATCATCTCCTATCACTCCAAGGACGTGGCGAAGTGGCTGTCCGAAGCAGGCGAGGCGTGACCCGTACGGCGGCCGCGTCGGAACGTCTCTTCGCCGCGGCGCTCAAGGTTCTCCCCGGTGGAGTCAACAGCCCAGTGCGCGCCTTTCGCGGAGTGGGCGGCACTCCCCGCTTCATCTCCAGCGGACGGGGTGCCTGGCTGCGCGATGCCGACGGCAACGAGTACGTGGACCTGGTCCTCTCCTGGGGCCCGCTCATCCTGGGGCACGCCCATCCGGAAGTGCTGGAGGCGGTGATCTCCGCCGCCGGGCGCGGCACCACCTACGGCGCCCCGACCGAGCTGGAGGTTCGTCTCGCCGAAAAGGTGGTCGAGACCTTTCCCTCGCTGGAGATGGTGCGCTTCGTGAGCTCGGGCACCGAGGCGGCAATGAGCGCCGTGCGCCTGGCCCGTGCCGCCACCGGCCGCCGCGTCATCGTCAAGCTCGACGGCTGCTATCACGGCCATTCCGACGCGCTGCTCGCCGCGGCGGGGTCGGGCGTCGCCACCCTCGGTCTCCCCGATTCGCCGGGCGTCACTCCCGCCACCGTCGCCGATACGCTGGTCGCGCCGTTCAACGATCTCGCGGCGGTCGAGGCGCTCTTCGCGGCACGCGGCAGCGACATCGCGGCGGTTCTGGTCGAGCCGGTGCCGGGGAACATGGGCGTGGTGCCGCCGCTGCCCGGCTACCTCCAGGGACTCCGCGACGTCACTCGCCGGCACGGCGCGCTCCTCGTCTTCGACGAGGTGATGACCGGATGGCGGGTGCACCGGGCCGGGGCGCAGGTGCTGTACGGCATCGAGCCCGACATCACCATCCTCGGCAAGGTGGTGGGCGGTGGACTCCCGGCGGCGGCATATGGTGGAAAGCGGAGCCTGATGGAGCAGATCGCGCCGGCCGGTCCGGTCTACCAGGCGGGCACGCTCTCGGGCAATCCGCTCGCGATG
>JBOHSC010000486.1:0-2398 GCA_050733115.1 Gemmatimonadales bacterium | reverse complement strand
GCGTTGATCCACGAGTTCGCCATGTTGTTGCCGTCGCCGATCCACGCCACCGTCTTCCCCTCGTACGTGCCGAGGTGCTGCTTCACCGTCAGCAGGTCGGCCAGCACCTGGCAGGGATGCACCATGTCGGTGAGCCCGTTGATGACCGGAATGCTCGCGTACTGCGCCAACACCTCGGCGTCCTGATGGGCGAAGGTCCGGATCATGATGCCGTCCACGTAGCGCGACAGCACGCGCGCGGTGTCGGCGATCGGCTCGCCGCGGCCGAGCTGTACGTCGCGCGGCGAGAGGAAGGGCGCGTGTCCGCCGAGCTGGAAGGTGCCCACCTCGAACGACACGCGGGTGCGCGTGGACGCCTTCATGAAGATCATCGCCAGCGACTTGCCGGCGAGCGGCTTGCCGGTGTACTGCCCGGTGCGCATGCGCTCGGCGAGCGCGAACAGCTTCTCGAGTTCGGGACGCGAGAAGTCGGTGATCTGCAGAAAGTCGCGGTGCGGCGACTGCGACGCGATCGACGGCGGCGTGGGCGGCGTGTCGGCGGTGACGGGTTTGGCCATGACGGAATGCCGGGGTTGGGGGACTAGAGAATGTAGCGCCGGAGGTCCTCGTCTTCCACGATCGCCTTGAGCTTCTCGCGCACCACGGCGGCGTCCACCACGATGTCCGCCGTCCCGCGGTCCGGCAGCTCGAAGAGCGTCTCCTCGAGTTGCGTGGTCATCACGGTGTGCAGGCGCCGGGCGCCGATGTTCTCCATGCGCTCATTCACGAGGGCGGCGATGCGGGCGATCTCCGCGATGCCGTCGTCGGTGAAGGTGAGCCTGGCGCCCTCGGCCTCGACCAGCGCCGCATACTGCTTGGTGAGGGCGTTCTCGGGCTCGGTCATGATGCGGATGAAGTCCTGCTCAGTGAGCGGCTGGAGCTCGACCCGGATCGGGAAGCGGCCCTGCAGCTCGGGGATGAGATCCGAGGGCTTGGACACGTGGAACGCGCCGGCGGCGATGAACAGGATGTGGTCGCTTCGGACGTAGCCGTAGCGGGTCTGAATCGTGGAGCCCTCGACGATGGGCAGCAGGTCGCGCTGGACGCCCTCGCGGCTCACGTCGGGCCCGCCGCCCTGGCTCCGCTCGCCGGCGATCTTGTCGAGCTCGTCGATGAAGATGATGCCGTGGTTCTCGACCCGGTCGAGCGACTCGTTCACTACGTCGTCCATGTCCACCAGCTTCTTGAGCTCCTCGTCCACCAGGACGCGCCGGGCCTCGGGCACCTTCACGGTGCGCCGCTTGGTGCGCTTGGGGAGCATCTCCTGCAGCATCTCGGTGAAGTTGATGTCGGGCCCCTCCATGCCCTGGGGCGGCTGCATCATCTCCATCATCGGGAAGCTCTGCGGGGTAACCTCGATCTCCACCTCGCGGTCGTCGAGCTCGCCGGCCACCAGCATGGCCCGCAGCTTCTCGCGCGACCGGCCGCGGCGCTCGTCGTCGGCCGTGGCGGCGCGCTCCGCCTTGGCCTGGCCGCTCGAGCCGACCACGAACACGGGGCTCCGCTCGCTCTTGTCCGGCTTCTCGGCCGGCGGCGCCGGGCTCGGCGGCAGCAGGAGGTCGAGCAGGCGCTCGTCGGCCCGCTGTTCCGCCTGGGGATACACCTCGTCCTCGCGCTCGGTGCGCACCATGTTGATCGCCGCATCCACCAGGTCGCGCACCATGCTCTCGGCGTCGCGGCCGACGTAGCCGACCTCGGTGAACTTCGAGGCCTCGACCTTGATGAACGGCGCCCCGCTCAGGCGGGCGAGCCGGCGGGCCACTTCGGTCTTTCCCACACCGGTGGGGCCGATCATGATGATGTTGTACGGGGTGATCTCGTCCCGGATGTCGTCGGGCGCCTGGGCCCGGCGCCAGCGGTTCCGGACGGCGATGGCCACGGCCTTCTTGGCGGCTTCCTGCCCCACGATGTAGCGGTCGAGCTCGGCGACGATCTGGCGCGGAGGCATTTCCTCGAGCCAGGGAATCGGCGCGGGGGCTTCGGCAGGCTCGGTGATCGGGGCGGCGATGTCGGTCATTTATGGGTCACGGGTGGCAAGTCACAGATCCCAGTCCTAGCCGACGGACGGCAGCTCCAGCACGGTGATGTGCCGGTTGGTAAAGACGCAGATGTCGGCCGCGATCTCGAGCGACTGCTGGACGATATCGCGCGCACTCTGGCCCTCGAGGGGAAGCAACGCCCTGGCGGCGGCGAGTGCGAAATTGCCGCCCGAGCCGACCGCGATGACTCCGTCATCGGGCTCGATCAGCTCGCCGGCGCCGCTCACCAGGAAGCAGTGCTCGAGCGCGGCGACGACCAGAAGGGCCTCGAGGCGCCGGAGGACGCGGTCGCTCCGCCAGTCCTTGGCGAGCTCGACGGC
>JBOHSC010000485.1:0-4933 GCA_050733115.1 Gemmatimonadales bacterium | reverse complement strand
GACGGGTGTGGTGGAATTCTTCGATGGGTTGCCGGGGGCCGAAAGCTAGTGCGGAAGGGGTACGGCGGAGGCCGGTAAGCCTCACTGAACTCGCGTGCCTTATCATCCAACCTCTAAAACAGAGAACTGCCATGCGACCCGGCACCGTCTTTCTCACAGCAGGCGTCCTCGCACTGGCATTCGGCCTCAGCTTCCTGCTGGTGCCCGCCACAGTGCTTCCGCTCTACGGCGTCCCGACTGATGCGGCGACGGTTCTCATGGCGCGCTTTTTCGGGGTCGCATTGCTCAATGCTGGCCTCATCGTTTATCTGCTGCGGGACGTGCGGGAACCAAGCTCGCAGCGAACGCTGGCGCTGGCCGGTGTCGTGGGGTCGGTGGCCGGAGCGGCAGTGGCGCTCACTGCAGTCCTGGGCGGTGTGGTGAACGCGCTGGGATGGTCGACGGTTGCGATCTACACGCTCCTGCTCCTCGGCTACGCTACCTGTCTGAGGGAAGGGCCGGGCGCCGCCTAGGACAAGTTCGAGGTGAGACAGGATGGACCTGACTCCGGTTACCCTGGAGGGCTCGACGATACGACTCGAGCCGCTCCGTCGAGAACACCTGGATGGCCTCTGCGGCGTCGGCTTGGACCTCGACCTCTGGCGCCTCACCACCACTCGCGTACGCGATCGCGGTGATCTCGAGCGGTACGTCGAGCAGGCGCTCGCCGACCAGCGGGCCGGCACCGCGCTGCCGTTTGCCACCGTGACGCAGACGGGCGGGGAAGTGATCGGGAGCACCCGGTTCGGCAACGCGGCCCCGGTCCACCGCCGGGTGGAGATCGGGTGGACCTGGCTGGCTCAGGCATGGCAACGCACCGGCGCCAATACCGAGGCCAAGTACCTGATGCTGCGCCACGCTTTTGATCACTGGGGCAGCCAGCGCGTCGAGTTCAAGACGAGTGTCCTGAACTTGCGCTCCCGGGCCGCGTTGCGTCGCCTCGGAGCCGTCGAGGAAGGGGTGATGCGGCGCCACATGATCAACGAGGACGGCTCGGTGCGGGACAGCGTCTATTACTCGATCATCGCTGAGGAGTGGCCCGGCGTCAAAGCGCGTCTGGAGCACCTGTTGACCAGCGGTGGAACCCCCGGACGGCTACCTTAGGGGCAGCACGGAGCTTTCGGCCGAGGAACCGGCCTCTGAGCATGGCTCCGCAGTCCTTCAATGGGAGCGTGTCCTTGCCCAAGCGTAACTACGGCTTCGAAAAGCGGCAGAAGGAGCTCAACAAGCAGCGGAAGCAGGAAGAGAAGCGTCAGCGAAAGCTCGAACGGACCATTGCGCCACCCGAGAGCGGAAAGGCAGATGAGACCGACTCGGCGACCCTCCCGGTGGAAGAGGAATGACCCGGGCCGCGGGCCGGTCGCGCGAGCCATGGTCGCGTCCTCCCAATCGCAGGAGCACAATCCGATGCTTCGCTGGATCCTCGCCGCTGTCCACCTTGTTGCACTCGGAATTGGCCTGGGCGCCGTTTGGGTGCGCGGGCGGGCTCTTCGAGGAAGGCTGGACACCGACGGGTTGCATCGGGTGTTCGCGGCCGATACCTGGTGGGGTGTCGCCGCCTTCCTGTGGATCAGCACCGGCCTCTGGCGCTTGCTGGCGGGAACGGAGAAAGCCAGCCAGTACTACCTGCACAACCACGTCTTCTGGATGAAAATGGCGCTGTTCGGCGCCATTTTCTTGCTCGAGATGAGCCCTATGGTGACGCTGGTCCGATGGCGCCAGCGTGTGGCGAAGGGGGAGCCGGTGGACACCCATAACGCCGCCCGGCTCGCCGGGATCAGTGTGGTGCAAGCCGGCCTGGTGGTGCTCGTGGTGCTCGCGGCGACAGCCATGGCTCGCGGCTATGGGGCGCCGTCTCGCTGATGGAGAGCCCACCCCACAGTATGCACGGCGGCAGGAATCGTGAAGTGTCCAGCCTGGCCGTCCTTCCGGAGTCGTTC
Source organism: Gemmatimonadales bacterium (assembly GCA_050733115.1). Lineage (GTDB taxonomy): Bacteria > Gemmatimonadota > Gemmatimonadetes > Gemmatimonadales > GWC2-71-9 > CAVVWJ01. The sequence continues at coordinate 2,954 of JBOHSC010000485.1, read as the reverse complement.
ATGCTCTTTCTGCGCCCGATGCTCGGCGCCGTCGCACTCGGTCTCTCCGTCGCCGTGACGCTGCCCGCCCAAACACCCGACTCGTCGCTCCTCACCCTCGACCGAATTTTCAATTCCGGGGAGTTCACGCCGGATTTTCTCGGACCGGTCCGCTGGCTGGACGGCGAGCCCGCCTACACCAAGCTCGAGTCCGACAGCACCGTGCCGGCCGCCCGCGCCCTCGTTCGCTACGACGCTGCCAGCGGGCGCCGCGACGTCTGGGTTGCCGCAGGCCGCCTGATCCCGCCGGGAGACTCGGTCCCCCTCGCTATCGAGGACTACAGCGTCTCCCCCGACAAACGACATCTCCTGCTCTTCACCGACTCCCGAAAGGTCTGGCGGCAGAATACCCGCGGCGACTTCTGGACACTCGACCTCACGAACTGGCAGCTCCGGAAGCTCGGTGGCCCCTCCGCGGCGCCGTCCACGCTGATGTTCGCCAAATTCTCCCCCGATGGCGGCCGGGTCGCGTACGTGCGCGAGCACAACCTCTACATCGAGAGCCTGGCCGACGGCCGGATCACCCAGCTCACGCACGACGGCTCCGGCACGGTCATCAACGGCACTTTCGACTGGGTCTACGAGGAGGAGCTCAACCTGCGCGACGGCTTCCGCTGGAGCCCGGACGGCCGGCGAATCGCCTTCTGGCAGCTCGATGCCTCGGGCGTGGGCGACTTCGACCTGATCAACGACACCGACTCGCTCTATTCATTCGTCGTCCCGGTCCAGTATCCCAAGGCCGGCACCACCAACTCCGCGGCGCGCGTCGGCGTGGTGAGCGCCGAGGGTGGGGAGCCCGTCTGGCTCGACGTGCCCGGCGACCCGAGGAACAACTACATCGCCCGCCTGGAGTGGGCGGCAAGCTCCGGCGAAGTGGTGCTGGAGCACCTGAACCGCGCGCAGAACACGCTGGAGGTGATGCTGGCAGACGCGGGCAGCGGGAAGACGCGCACCGTGCTCACCGAGCGCGACAGTACCTGGGTGGACGTGGTGGATGATCTCGAATGGATCGAGGGGGGGAAGAACTTCACCTGGATCAGCGAGCGCGATGGATGGCGGCATCTCTACGTGGTCTCACGGGATGGCTCGAAGACCCGGCTCGTGACGCGGGGCGCCTTCGATCTCCACAACCCGGCGAGTGCGTTCGGGCAGCCGTTCGTCGTAGGCGTCGACTCCGCGGCGGGATCGATCTACTACACGGCCGCTCCCGACAACCCTACCCAGCTCTACCTCTATCGCAGCCGCCTCGACGGAAAGGGAAAGCAGGAACGGATCACCCCGAAGGACCAGCCGGGGTATCACTTCTACAACATCTCGAAGGATGGCCGCTGGGCGTTCCACGCGTACTCCGCGCTGGGCAGGCCGCCGGTCGTGGAGGTCGTCCGGCTGCCGGGGCACCAGGTGGTGCGAACGCTGGTCACCAATCAGCGGCTGCGCGACGCCGTCGCCCGGCTCGAGCACGGTCCCGCCGGATTCATCAAGGTGGATGCGGGCGGCGGACTACAACTCGACGGCTGGGTCATGAAACCGCCCGGCTTCGATTCGACGAAGCGCTACCCGGTGCTCTACCACGTGTACGGCGAGCCGGCCGGCCAGACCGCGCTCGACCAGTGGGGCGGGGGCGACTATCTCTGGCACCTGTTGCTCACCCAGCACGGCTACGTGGTGGCGACGGTGGACAACCGGGGTACGCCGTCCCCGCGCGGGCGCGCGTTCAGGAAGGCGATCTACCACAAGATCGGGCTGGTCAACTCGGCCGATCAGGCCGCCGCCGTGCGCACGATGCGCCAGTGGTCGTGGGTAGACTCGACGCGCATCGGGGTGTGGGGCTGGAGCGGTGGCGGCTCGACCACGCTGAACCTGATGTTCCGCTATCCCGAGCTCTATCAGACCGGCATGTCGGTGGCCCCGGTGCCGGACGAGCGGCTTTACGACACGATATACCAGGAGCGCTACATGGGCCTGCCGCAGGAGAACGAAGCGGCCTACCGTGAGGGCTCGCCGCTCACCTTCGCCGACCGCTTGCGCGGCAACCTGCTCGTGGTCCACGGGTCGGGAGACGACAACGTGCACTTCCAGGGTACCGAGCGCCTGGTGAACGCGCTGGTGGCCGCCAACCGTCCCTTCTCGCTCATGGTCTATCCCAACCGCACCCACTGCATCTGCGAGGGCGCACAGACCAGCCTGCATCTCTACTCGCTTCTCACCCGCTATCTCGAGCAGAACCTGCCGGCCGGGCCGCGGTGAACGCGAACGACCGTTCCGCGGGGGAGGGCGGGCTAGCCGCCGGCCATCGCACCCACGACCAGAAGAGGCTCCACACCCTGCGCGACCGCGTCGGGCAGCGCGGAATCGGGCGGCTCGTGAGACAGGTCCTGCTCGCAGGCGAAGAATCGCACGAACGGACGGCGCAGCTGAGTCGCGTGCCCCCGGATCGCGCCGCGGAGCATGGGATATCTAGCCTCGAGTGCGTCGAGCACCGTGCGTTGCGTGGCGGGACCGTCGATCTCGATCTCCACCTCTTCCCCGACGCGGGCCAGCGTCCGCAGATGGGGCGGAAGCACGACCCTGATCATTGGAGCGTCTGCACCTCGACCGACAGGACGGCCGGAAGATCGCGGACGATGGGAGCCCAGTTGTCCCCGGCGTCGGCCGATGCGTAGACCTGCCCGCCGGTGGTTCCGAAATACACGCCGCACGAATCGAGCGAGTCGATCGCCATCGCGTCGCGTAATACGTTCACATAACAGTCGTTCTGCGGGAGGCCTCTGGTGAGCGCTTCCCACTCGTTTCCACCGGTCCGGCTGCGGTACACACGCAGCTTGGCCTCGGGCGGGTAGTGCTCGCCGTCGCTCTTGATCGGCACCACGTAGACCGTCTCCGGCTCGTGCGCGTGAACGTCGATCGGGAACCCG
>JBOHSC010000484.1:0-3546 GCA_050733115.1 Gemmatimonadales bacterium | reverse complement strand
GCCGCTGACGGCGGCGGCGTTCCTGCTGGGCTCGGTGGCGATCGTGGGGCTGCCGCCGCTCAACGGCTTCGTGAGCGAGTGGGTCGTGTTCCAGGCCCTCCTCCGCAGCGCCGAGTCGAGCGGCGCGCTCCGGGTCGCGAGCGTGGCCGCGTCGGGCCTGGCCATGATCGGCGGACTGGCACTCGCCTGCTTCACCAAGGTGGACGGTGTGGTGTTCCTGGGACACGCCCGCTCACGGTCCGATCGCGCACCCGTGGAGCGCGGCCTCGCGTCGGTCGCCCCGATGGGAGTGCTGGCCGCTCTGTGTCTGGCCGTCGGCGTCTATCCCACGCTGGCCGTGACCCCCGCACTAGCGGTGGGGGGCTCAGTCGCCGCGGGCGCTGTGCTGCCTGCCGCGGAGCTGGCGGACCTCGGGTTCGCACTCCAGGCGGTGGCGCTCGTCGCTCTCGCCTTGACCCTGCTCTGCGGCCTGCTCTGGCTCGTCCGGGACCTGCGCCTGGCGCGAACGCCCGCGGTCACCTCGAGTACCTGGGCCTGCGCCGGAGCGCCGCTCACCGCGCGCATGCAATACACCGCGTCGTCCTACGCCGCTCCGCTCCTGAATTCGTTTGGGGCGCTGTCCGGAGTGCGCCGGCAGTCAGACACGACGGGCTTCCACAGCGACCCGATGGATCTCGTGCTCGACCGCGCAGTGGTCCCCGCTTGGCGTCAGGTTCGGCGCATGGCCCGCGAGGCGCGAATGCTCCAGGCCGGGGGGCTTCGCTGGTATCTCCTCTACGTCATTCTCACGGTGCTCGCCCTCCTGCTGTACGTCGGCCGCGCGCCGGCAGTGGGGACGCGGTGACGGCCGCGCGGGTCGTGACGCTTCTGGCGGTCCTGCTCCTGGCGCCGCTGCTCCCCGGGATCGCCACGCGGACCAAGTCCCGGCTGACCGGCCGCCGTGGGGCGCCCGCGCTGCAGCTCTACGCCGACCTGGCCAAGCTCGTCCGGAAGGGTGTCGTGTACAGCCGGACGACGACGATCGTGTTCCGGGCCGCGCCCGTGGTGCTGACCGCCAGCGTGCTGGTCGCCGCGCTGCTCCTGCCGCTCGACGGCAGGGCACCCGTCTTCGGCTTCACGGGCGACTTGGTGGCGTTCGCCGGCTTGCTCGGGCTCGGTCGCTTCGCGCTGGTGCTGGCGGGGCTCGACACCGGGTCGAGCTTCGAGGGGATGGGCTCGAGCCGCGAGGTGACGGTCGCCGCGTTCGCGGAGCCGGCCCTCCTCCTCTCCTTCACGGTTCTCGTCCTCGCGACCGGCAGCCTCTCGCTCGGTGGCATGCTGGGCGTACCGCTCGCCGCGGCCTGGCCCTCAGTGGCGCCCTCCCTCGTGCTGGCCGGGGCGAGCCTCTTCATGCTGCTGCTCGCCGAGAACGCCAGGGTCCCGATCGACGACCCGGCGACCCATCTCGAGCTCACGATGATCCACGAGGTGATGGTTCTCGACCACAGCGGACCCGATCTGGCCATGATCCTCTTTGCGGGTGCGGTCAAGTTCGCCCTCTTCTCCGCGCTCGTGGTGAGTGTGCTGGTTCCTCTCGCCCGCTTCGATCCGTGGGTGGCGGCGGCGCTGCTCGTCGTCGGCCTCGTCCTCGTCGCGGCGCTCGTCGGCGTCATCGAGGCGGCCATGGCCCGCCTCCGCATCGATCGCATTCCGCAGTTTCTCGTGGCGGCCGCGGCCCTCGCCGGCTTCGGCGTGATCCTCCTGTTGCGGTGAGGTCGTAATGGACATCACAGGCCTCCTTCTGCTGCTCGTCGTGCTCACCGACTTCTGGGTCCTCGGCACGACGCGGATGAGCTCGGTGATCCGCGGCGCGGCGCTCCAGGGCGCCATCCTCGCGGCGCTGCCCATCGCGCTGCATCCCGCGCTCTCGGTGCACATGGTCGGGCTTGCCGCCGGCACGTTCTTGGTGAAGGCGATCCTCCTGCCCACCTTTCTCCACCGGGCGATCCGCGAGGCTTCCGTGCGGCGCGAGGTCGAGCCGGTAATCGGCTTCACGGCCTCGCTCTGCGTCGGGGCCGTCGCGGTGGCGCTGTCGTTCGCCGTCGCCCAGCGGCTCCCGCTGCCCGAAGCGCAGACCGCCCTCCTGGTGCCGGTGGCGCTGGCGACGGTGATCGTGGGACTCATCGTCCTCACGACCCGGAGCAAGGCGCTGACCCAGGCCGTCGGGTACCTGATCCTGGAGAATGGCATCTACGTCTTCGGATTGAGCCAGGCCGAACGAGTGCCGTTCCTGGTGGAGGCCGGGGTGCTGCTCGACGTCTTCGTCGGCGTGTTCATCATGGGGATCGTTGTGTTCCACATCAATCGTGAGTTCGATTCGCTGAGCTCCGCGCATCTCACGGAGCTCAAGGACTGATGCGCCTCCTCGCGCTCCTCCTGGTGCCGTCCGTCGCCGCCGTCGCGGCGTACGCCCAACGCTCGGCTCGCCTCCGGAATGTGTGGCTCCTCGCCGCGGCCGCGGTACATCTCGGGCTCGTCGGGTCGCTCTGGGTCACGCCGAGCGCCCCGGTCTTCGGGGACTGGCTGGCGCTCGACGCGCTCGGGCTCGTTGTGCTCACCGTCGTCACCATCCTCTTCGCAGTGGTCGCGGTCTACGCAGTCGGCTACCTGCGCATCGAGAGCCCGCGGGGCGGGCGCGCCTTCATAAGCTGCCTCCTGGCCTTCCTGGTCTCGACGTCGCTGGTCACGCTGAGCCATCACCTCGCCCTTCTCTGGGTCGGCATGGAGGCGACCACGCTGGCGCTGGCCCCACTCGTCTTCCACCGGCACGACCGCCGCTCGCTCGAGGCCGTCTGGAAGTACCTCGTGCTATCGTCGGTGGGCATCGCACTGGCCCTGTTCGGAACGTTCTTCCTCGCGGCGGCTCAGGCGGAGGGGCGCCCCCTGCTGATCGAGGACCTCGTGCTGACCGCGCGGAGCATGCATCCGAGTCTCCTGCGGGCGGCCTTCGTGTTCCTTCTCGTCGGCTTCGGGACGAAGATGGGTCTCGCTCCGCTCCACGCCTGGAAGCCGGACACCTACGGCGAGGCCCCGAGTCTGGTGGCCGCGCTGATGGCCGGCGCCCTGACGAGCTGCGCGTTTCTCGGCCTGGCGCGTGTCGCGCAGGTCATGTCGGCCGCCGGGCAGACCGCCTTCATGCAGCCCATTCTCCTCGTATTCGGGCTCTTCTCGCTGGTCGTCGCCGCCGCGTTCATGATCGGGCAGACGGACCTCAAGCGCCTGCTCGCCTACTCGAGTGTGGAGCACATGGGGCTCCTCGTCCTTGGCCTCGGGCTGGGGGGGAGCGGCGCGTACGGCACCGTGCTGCACGTGCTCAACAACGGCCTCACTAAGGGGCTCATGTTCCTGACCGTCGGCAACATCGTCCTCGTCACCGGCACGTCCCACGTCCCCTCGATGCGCGGCGTCCTCCGTCGCGCGCCGACCTCGGGCGTGCTGTTGCTCGCGGGGCTGTTCGCGGTCACCGGCTCGCCGCCGTTCGGCCCCTTCGTGAGCGAGTTCACCATC
>JBOHSC010000483.1:0-6884 GCA_050733115.1 Gemmatimonadales bacterium | reverse complement strand
TGTTTGGTGGGGACGGCGTCGGGCGTGTCGGTGAGAATGCGGGAGTCATCGTGACGGAGGTAGGCCTGCATGACCGCGATGCGGCGTTCGTAATCGGACGGCTGCCTGGTCCTGGAGGAAGGTCCGGCGGCGGTTCCCCAGAGCGATGCCATCTTGGTCAGATTGCTGTCGCTCACCGCCAGGAGGAAGCCCGTGACCGCCGCGGATGGGGAGTTGGCGGGATGCACTTCGGCGGGTTTGGCCGCTCCGCCGCCACAGGCAATGATCAGAAGTGTCGTACCGATCCACCGTCGCTTGATCACACGTATCTCGCTGGACGAATGTTAGCCTGCGAAACTAAACGGCTACCGGGACGCGGGCAATGAGACCCATCCGGCTCTACGTCAATATCGACCACGTCGCCACGGTCCGTCAGGCGCGGCGCACCGACGAGCCCGACCCCTTCGAGGCCGCGCGGCTCTGCGAGGCCGCCGGCGCCGACGGAATCACCGTTCACCTGCGCGAGGATCGCCGCCACATCCAGGATGCCGACGTCGAGCGGATCGCGCCAGCGGTAAAGGTGCTCAACCTCGAGCTCGCCACCAGCGACGACATTGTGGCGCTCGCCTGCCGGCTCCGTCCGCATCAGGCGACGATCGTCCCGGAGCGGCGCGAAGAAGTGACCACCGAGGGAGGGCTCGATCTGAGCCATCCGAACGCGAGGCTCCGCGACACGATCCGGCGGCTCGACGAAGCAGGGATCAGGGTGAGCCTCTTCATCGACCCCGAGCCCGCCGCGCTCGACACCGCCAAGGACCTCGGTGTCCCAGCGATCGAGCTGCACACCGGCCGGTACGCGCACACCTGGAGAGACGGCGATGCCGCACTCGCCGAGCTGCGCCGCGCCGCTCGCCATGCGTCGGACATGGGACTGGCGGTGCACGCCGGCCACGGCCTCACCTATCTCAACGTCGTGCCGGTGGCCGGTATTCCCGAAATCGAGGAGCTCAATATTGGCCACAGCATCGTGAGTCGCGCCCTCATGGCCGGCATGCCGTCGGCGGTCAGCGACATGCGGGCCTTGGTGCAGGGTGCGAGGGCCTGATAGTTTGTCTGCATGACCAATCCACTCGCCAGCGCCGATTTCTTCGCCCTCGAGGCGGGCGAGTCACTGGACCGGCTCGAGTTGCTCGTCGGACGGGACGCTCCGCCACCGGCCGACGAGCTTCTCCGGACGGTGCGGATCCTTCGCGGGTCGGCGCTGATGGCCGGCCAGCATCAGATCGCGCGTCCGGCGGCGAGTCTGGAGGCCGTGGCCAGGGCGCGGCGCGAGGGAAAGCTCGGCTGGGACGCAGCCACGCGGGAACAGATCGGCCAGGCAATCGACGACTTCCGTCTCCTGATTCGCCGGATCCGGCTCTGGGATGAGTCCGACACCGCGCGCGCCCTCCGGCTCGGACAGGAACTCGATGCCCTCGCCGGGCGGACCACCGCCGAGCCGCCGGGGGGAACCGACCGCGAGGAGCTCAACACTGGCGTGCGAGCCTTCGTAGCCCGTGAGGGAGCGCTTATCGCGAGCGCGCTCGACCGCGCCGCTCGCGCCTTGCGTGCCGCGCCGAGCGACCGCGAGCCGCTCTATAACGTCATCCGCAAGATGCAGTCGCTGCGCGGTCTCGCGGAGCTGGGAGAGCTGGCGCCGCTTCCCGAGATCCTCGACGGCATCGAGCTGGCCGTCGGCGATCTCACCCGCCTCTTCGCCCCGCCCCCCGGCGTGGACGAGGTGATGTCGGCGGCGTCGCACGCGCTCACCCGAATCGCCCGGGACATCGCCGACCGGGGGCGGCCCGACCCCGACAGCAACGAGGCCCGCCGCTTCACCGAGCTGCTCCTGCGCGCCTTCGCCGTCGAGCGCGACGTGGTGCCGATCGAGTCGCTCTACTTCACCGGCGATCCCGAGCCCTCCACGCCGCCGGTGTCGCAGCCACACTTCTCCCCACCAGCACCGCTCGGTCCACTGGAGCTGGTGAGTCATGGTGAGCATCTCTGCCAGAGCGCCGACCTGATCGGCCGCGCAAGGTCGGCCACCGAGCGCGACCTCCGCCTCTATCATCTGCTCGGCGCTCTGCGCTCGGTGAGCGGCTCCGGCCCCGACCCCGTCGCCAGCTCGCTCGGGGTCTTCGCCCGTTCGGCGCGTGAGGCGCTTGCATCGGGCGCGGCGGGACATGCTGCGCCGGCGTTCGGCAACTGTCTTCGCGAGGCGGGCGAGCTGCTCAGGGCCGTCGCCGATGCTGACGACCGGATGGTGATTTCGCGCCGGATCCTCGACGTCGCCTATCGACTCGACGGCCTCCGCATGGCCGAGTCGGCGGCGCCGCCGGCATCGATCTCGATCCGCCATCACGCCGAAGCGGCGCCAAGGCACGAGCCCGAGCTTCCGATCGTCCCCATCGAGTCTCTCCTCTACGAACCGGCACCGGCAACCGCCGCCGAGTCGCAACCGATCGTGCCGATCGAGTCGCTCGCCCCGGACCCGGAGCCGGCCCCCCCGGCGCCCGGAGCCGTCCCTGTCGTCTCCAGCCGGCTCGAGCGCAGCTACCGGACGTACGACCGCCTCCGGCGCGAGCCGACTTCCGGCGCGCCAAGTCTCGAGCGGCTCATGGGCGCAGCCCCCGCCGCCGATGAAATCGAGACCGTCGAGATCGGAACGTTGTGCTATCGCGGGCGCGCCGCGCTGGTGCGTGCCGTCGCCGTTCGCCAGCAGCTCGCCGAAGAGCTCGAGCGCAACGGCGGCCTCGACTCCATTCGGCCTCTTCTCCGGGAACTTCTCGACCTCGTGCCACTCGCGCTTGCCGAGTCGTGAGGTGAGCCGCGCGGGGGCGGCCGCGCGCCGCGCACTTCCCGCTATTCTCGGCATCGCGATCTCGGCCGCGCTCCTCGCCTGGACCCTTCGTGGCGTGAACCTGGCGGAAGTCGGGGCGCGCCTTCGCGGGGCTCACCCCCTTCCTCTCGTCCTCGCTGCGATCCTCGCCACCCTCACCTTTCCTCTACGAGTGGTGCGCTGGCGCCTTCTGCTGCGCAGGGAGGACGGCACTCCGCTCCCCGCGTTACCGTTGTGGCACGCCGTGGCGATCGGATTCATGGCCAATAACCTCTTGCCCTTCCGCGCCGGCGAGCTCGTCAGGACCTTCGCCACCACCAAGCTCGCCGGCGCCCCGTTCGCTGCGGCACTTTCGTCGATCGCGGTCGAACGGATTTTCGATGGGCTGGCGGTGGTGGCGCTTCTGAGCCTGGGGCTCTTCGCCTCGCACCTGCCGCCCGGGGTCGAGGTACGGGGAGTCTCCGTCGCACACGCTACCCAGGTGACCGGGGCGCTCGGTGCCGCCGCACTCCTCGTCGCACTTCTCGTGGTCGCCTTTCCGCTCGCCGCGGAGACCGTCATCCGGCGGTTCCTCCCCGCCGGCCGCCTGACGGATCGACTGGTCGGCATGATCGAAAGCATCCGCCTCGGTCTCGCTGCGCTCCGCTCCCCTACCCTGCTCCTCGGAGTGGCGTTCTGGTCGCTGGCGATCTGGATCGTGAATGCCGCGGCGTTCTGGGTGGCGTTCGCCGCCTTCGACATTCCGGTGGATTTCGCCGGCGCCCTGCTCTTACAAGGTGTAGCGGTGGTGATGATCTCGGTGCCGGGGGCGCCCGGATTCGTGGGGCAGCTCGAGGCCGGCATCGTCGCCGCACTGGCGCTCTATGACGTGCCGAAGGACCTCGCCTTGTCGTACGCGACGGCGTATCATGCGGCCACATTCCTGCCCATCGTGCTGCTCGGGTTCTGGTCGCTTGCGCGCAGCCCCGTTGCCATCGGGGACCTGCGCCGCACCGCTCCATGACCATGCCGGCCGTCGCCATGGCGGCCCACGCGAAGCTCAATCTCTTTCTCCGCGTCCTGGCCCGCGAAGCTGACGGCTTTCACGGCATCGAGACACTCTTCTGCCTGGTGAGCCTGGCGGATACGCTGCGCGCCGAGCGGCGGGAAGGTCGCGGGGTTACGATCGAGGTATCGGGAAGCGAGGCGGGACCCGAGGCGGACAATCTCGCCGTGCGCGCGGCGGCGATGGTGCTCGAGGCAACCGGCAATCGGTTCGGGGTACACCTCTCACTCACCAAGCGGATTCCCGCGGGAGCAGGACTGGGAGGGGGATCGAGCGACGCGGTGGCGGGACTCCTGCTGGTAAACCATCTGGCGGGAAACGCGGTACCGCACCATGAGTTGCTTCAATTCGCCGCCCGGCTCGGGAGCGACGTACCTTTCTTCTTCAGCGGTGCGCCGCTCGCCCTCGGCTGGGGACACGGGGAGCGGCTGATCCGGCTCCCACCCCTGCCGCCCGCCCCAGCACTCCTCCTCACTCCACCGACCTCGATCCGGACTGCCGACGCCTATGGCTGGGTGGATTCTGCCCGGACGGCGGGCACCAGGCGCGGAGGCGTCGTCCTGGACCAGGACGTGCTCTCACGCTGGGGCGACGTGGGCCGCATGGCGGGGAACGACTTCGAGTCACCGGTGTTCGGACGCTTCCCGGCCATTCGCGCCGCCTTCGAAGCGCTCGTCGGCACCGGACCGCTCGTCTGCCGAATGAGCGGTTCCGGCTCGACGCTCTTTGCGGTGTATCGGTCTTCCCGCGACCGCGATGACGCGCGCATGATGCTCGGCCGAAAGCACGGCACGCTCACGGCGGTGGAGACCGCAGCCCATCCTGCGCCCGGCCCCGCTCCCGCTACTTGATCTGCACGATTTTCGCCACCGAAGGCACGTTGCTTCCGTTCAAGATGAACAGCATGTAGTGCCCCGGAGGAGTCCGGTTCTTGTTGTTCGGGGCCGTGACCTTGAGGTTGTTGCCGCTCCGGGTGAACGAGAGCTTCTGGTAGCGCTGGTTCATGTCGAAGGCGTGGGTCACCGAGCCGAGCCGGATGAACGAGATCTTCTTGATCGACGAGGCCTGTGCTGAAACGACCGTGAAGGTGGAGCCGAAGGCCACGCTGCTCGGTGCCGACTGAATCACCGGCCGCACGCCGGCGAAGAGATACGGCGGCGAGAAGATTTCGGCGTTTTTCTCGGCCGGCGCCCCCGCCCCATCGCCGCTGCCGGCGTGCAGCACGCGGCCGTCGGGGAGAAGAAGGGAAGTGGCGTGATAGCCGCGGGTGACGGCGTTGCTGGCAAGCATGGTCCACTGGCCGGTGGCGGGGCTCCAGAGCTCCGCCGCATGAACGCCCATGGTTAGATCGTTGAAGGCGGCGCCGCCCACGCCGCCGGTTACGAGCACATCGCCGGTGGGTAGCACCGTCGCATTGAGATGGCGCCGCGCGTAGGCCATCGAGCCGGTCCACTGCCACGCCGGGGCGGAGGCGTTGAGATCGATGATCTCGGCGGTATTCGTCACATACCCTCCGCCGGCGTAGAGAATCTTTCCGTCGTCGTACATCACCGCCGCCCCGTAGTCGCGCACGCCGTACTTGCGAGTCGCGGAGTTGCTCCACGAGCCGCTGCCGCTCAGGCTCAGCCAGCGAGACGTCTGCCGCTCACCGGCCACGAAGATCTTCCCGTTCGGTGCGAGGAAGGCGCGCGGATAGTAGGGGATCTGATACTTCGCTCCAGTGAGCTGGCGAATGGCGCCGTTCTTCCAGACCTCCGGCGTCGTCACCTCGGCGCCGTTCTGATCGCGTCCCGCCAGGATGACCACTTCCCCCGTCCCCATCGTCGTGGCGGTGGGGTACCACCTCCCCTTGGCCATCGGTGTCCCCGATGACCAGGCGTTACCCGAGGCGGTGAAGTAGGTGATGTTGGGCAGGCCGTGGTCGTCGCTGATGTGTCCGCCGGCCACCAAGATTCTGCCATCCGATAGAATCGTATGGCCTGCACAGAAGAGCATCGCCGGGCTGGGCACTGCGGTGAATTTTCCCGTTGCCGGATCCCATACCTGGGGCGTGCCGGCGTGCCCGAACGAAAGAACCTTCCCGTTGGGCAGCAGGCTCACGTGCAGCGCCACAACCGGCCAGTTGAACGGCACGGTCCATTGCCCGGCAGTAGCCGTGCTTGCCGACAGCACCGCGGGCGCCGGCGTCGTGGGCGTGCAGGGGATGCCGTCGTTTGAACGGGCGGCGATCAGCTTGCCACCGAGGAAGAGCTGGACTGCCCCCCGCGAACGGGTCTCGATCATGCGCTCGCTGAAGGCGGGATCCTCGGACGGCGCCGCAGGAAGGTCGGCCGAACCATCCTCTTCCGAGCCGAGAATGTGGAAGGTGACGCTGACCGGAACCGAATAGGCGTTGGTGATGAGGAAGCGGTTGCCGCAGACGTAGGAGAGACGAACCGGCCCATCGTCTTGCTCGCCCGGAATCGAGGGGAGAGGCTTTGCCAGGTTATCGGTATCGGGCGATTCTCCACAGCCGGCCAGACACACCGCCATGATGGCGCCCAGCAGCAGACTCGGGCGCACACCTGAGCAGCAGCGGGTACGCCACATGACGCACCTCGACCCCGAGGGGGTAAGTGAATTGTAGGGGAACGTCGCGGCAGGCAAGATCTCCGCGCGTTTGCCAAATAAAATCGGGAGTGAGGTGCGGAGTCAACTGCGATTCAACGCGAGCGGAGTGCTACTTGATCCTCACGACCTTCGCGACCGACGGCACGCCGCTTCCGTTCACCAGGAACAGCATGTAATGGCCTGGCGGCGTACGATTCTTCTTGGTGGGCGCGGTGACGGTCAGTGTCGTCCCGCTCAGGGTGAACGCGAGGGTGCGGTACCGCTGATTCATATCGAAGGCGTGGGTGACGGCGCCGAGCCTGATGAGGCTGATCTTGCCGATCGAAGACGCCTGCGCGGTCTGGACGGCAAACGTGGTGTTGTAGCTCACCG
>JBOHSC010000482.1:0-6576 GCA_050733115.1 Gemmatimonadales bacterium | reverse complement strand
CTCGGGGCTACAGCGACGGCTACATCTACAGCATCATCCGCTACGGCAGGGGCGTCATGCCCCGCTATGGCGACAAGGTCTACCTTCCCTTCGACCGGTGGGCGATCGTGAACTACGTCCGGAAGCTGCAGGCGCAATCGCCGGCACCGCAGGAGCCGCCGGCTGCCGCCACAGGAATCCCGCCGGGGCCGAGCGCGCTGGGATCGACGGGAGGGCGGCCGAAGTGAGCCAGACCCTTCACCAGCGCCTGGTCCAGCGCGCGGTTTCCGGGCGCTATCCGCTCTTCCTCGGACTCGGCGGCGGCCTCGCCATCCTCGGCGCCATTCTCTTCTTCCAGTCGCTCGCGGCCGGCGATGGCGAGCGCGCCTGGCAGCTCTTCCACGTCAACTGGCTCTACTTCACCGGGCTGGCCGGCGGCAGCGTGGCGTTCGTCGCGGTGCAGAAGGTCACCAACGCGAAGTGGTCGGGGATGGTCATCCGCTTCGCCTCGGCCAGCGCGGCGTTTCTCCCAGTGTCGCTGCTGGCGCTGGTGCTGATCTTCACCGCCGGCTATCCGGCGATCTACGGGCCGATGAACGCGGTGCTGCCCGACCTTCAGCACGGGAAGGCGCTCTGGCTCTCGCACGACTTCATGTTCGCGCGGCTCGGCCTCGGACTTCTCATCCTCACGATCGTGGGATTCAAGCTCGTCCGCGCCGACCTGGTGCCCGATCTCCTCGCCACCCGCGGCGCGGCGGGCCCTGGACGCCGGGCGCTCTACGACCGGTGGAGCCGTGACTACGACGGCAGCGAGGACGCCGCCGCGCGGCAATACGCCCGCATCCGGCACCTGGCGCCGATCTTCGTGGTGGTCTACGCCATCGTCTTCACCCTGATCGCCTTCGACGGCATCATGGCCCTCCAGCCGCACTGGTTCTCGAACCTGCTCGGGGGCTTCTACTTCATGGGCTCGTTTCTCGGGGCGCACATGCTGCTCGCGCTCATGATGATCTACGGCGGCGCGCACCTGGGCGTGGCCGATCTCATCTCGCCCAAGCAGCGGCACGACCTGGGCAAGCTCTGTTTCGGCTTCACCGTCTTCTGGACCTATCTCATGTGGGCCCAGTTCCTGGTGATCTGGTACGGCAATCTCCCCGAGGAAACGGGGTTCGTGTTCGCGCGGCTCTGGGGGCACTGGCTGCCGGTGGGAGTGGCGGTGGGGATCGGGATGTTCATCGTGCCGTTCTTCGGGCTGCTCGGCGTGGCGCCGAAGAAGTCGTGGGCGGTTCTGGGGTTCTTCGCGGCGGTGAGCCTCGTCGCGCTCTGGCTCGAGCGCTACCTGCTGGTGATGCCGTCGGTCACCTCTCTGCCCGGGCCCGTCATCGGCGTGCCCGAGATCGGCCCGACGCTGCTCTTCATCGGGCTCTATCTGATCACCTACGCTCTCTTCGCCCGCACCTTCCCGATGATCTCACCGAGGCTGGCGGAGATCACCCTCGAGCGCGAGCGGGGCCATGCAACGGAGGGGGCGGAGTTTGATCACGAGGAAGGACCCAGGGACTACGTGCCGGCGGAGTCGATCGAGAGGCGGGAAAAGCCGAGGTAGCGGGCTACTTGCTCCTCATTTCGGCGTTCAGCCGCCGGATCATGGCCCTGAGGCTGTCCGAGGGCAGATCGCCGGTGATGGCCAGCATGCGGTCGCCGAGCTGCATGGCCATGGCATGGTCCTGATCGATGGCGCCGGCCGGGACCGAGGAATCGCCGCGAAGCTGGACCGAGTCGATGTCGGCCGGGGCGCGGCGAGCGAGAAGCTGCGAGACGTCGGATGCCGGACCCTCGATGGTGCGAATCACCTGGCCCGAAGTGAGCTGCTGGGCCACCACCATCAGGGGGTGTGCGCCCTCGGCATTCTGCACCTGAACCTGCACTATCGGCAGCCCATCGATGTGAGGCAGCGGCTTGCCCGCTTCGGCCTGCGCCCCCGCCCATGACATCGTCCGCCACATTCCGCTGAACTCCTCGCCCGTCGAGCGCGGCGCCTCCAGCTTGCTGAGCTCCGGCGCCGGCTGGGTATTGAGCACCGAGAGCACCGCTTCGCGATCGGGAGCGGGAGCCGAGGTGTCGGCGATGCGCACGGCGGTGGGACGACGGGTCTCGCGGCTGGGCCGAACGGTGGCCGGCGCCGACACGGTGTCGGCTGCCGCCGCTGGTGGCCCCGGCGCCGTGGCGGAGGCGGTGCGAGCCGGGGTGGTGACTGGGTTGGCGGGAGAGGCGGCGGCGCGCTCGGCGAGGGAGTTGCTCTCCCTGGGCCGGAGGAAGACGCTCGCGCTCCAGCCGAGCCCGACGGCGAGCACCAGGCTGGCCGCCCACGCGACGAGGTGAAGGCGGCGGCGGCGCGCCGAGATCGCTTCGTCGGCCCGGCGGCGCAGGCTCTCGAACGATGCGGGGATGGTCCGCTGGGGCGCCAGCCGGGACAAGAGCGCGGTGGTGCGATCCCGCAGCGCGGCAATGCCGTCGCGGGCGCCCTGGCAGGAGGGGCAGGCGGCGAGATGGCTCTCGATCTCGACGCACTGCGTCCGGCTCAGCCCCTGGTCCAGATAGGCGTGAAGCTCTTCTTCAGGAATGTGCCGCATCGGTTCCCGTACCAGAACGTTGTCTGTCGTGCGCCTCCACCAGGCGCCGCCGCGCGCGTGCCAGCGTCGTACCCACCGCACCTACCGCGAGCCCCGTCTGGCCCGCAATCTCAGGATAGCTCAGCCCGGCGTCCCACAGGAGCAGGATCTCGCGGTCGCGGTGCGTCAGCGTGTTGAGCGCCTCCTGGACCGATTCCATCTGCTCATCGTGCTCTACGGTGTAGTCTGCGGAAGGAGCCACCGTTGGCTGGGCGATCGGATCGCCCTTGAGGAGGGTGAGATGACGCCTCCGCCGCACCGCCGCCCTCGCCTCATCGCGCGCCAGGTTGGCGGCGACCGCGAAGACCCAGGCTCGAGGCTTTTCCGGCCGGTGTGAAAGGGCCCGGACGAAGACCTCCTGCGCCAGATCCTCCGCTCGCTCGGCGTCCCATACCTTTCGGTAGAGGAAGCGCACGACGGCGGTGTAGGTGCTCTGGTAAAGCTGCTCCAACTCGTCCGTCACCCTACCCCCTGACCGGGTTCGTGTTGATGACGGTCAACTCCCGGTTTGTTGCACACTTGCGGGCTCCGGCCCGGGGCCGGGCGTTCCCTTTTGAGCGAGGCTTGAAAACGCATCCCGGATGCAAGCCCTGGTTCTTGGGAGGCCACTCGAAGCAAAGGTCGGGCTTGGCGGTCCGGCCGTCGGACCTCTGGCGCCCGTGGAGGCTGCAAGCCACCCCGTCGTCGCCCAGATAACCGCAGGCCGAGATCATCTCGGCCTCGATCGAGAAGTCGCCCTCGCGATCTATCTTGCAGAGATACGGCGACTTCCGCGACCGCACCAGGGCCTCCAGACGGCGCTGGCGCCGGGTGCACATGATCTCGATCTGGAGATCGCGGCAGCAGGCAGCCTTCATTGTATTGTCGGCTGTCCGGCAGCGGGCGGTAGCGCAAGGATTTGCATCGGCCCCGTCGGCCTGCGGGAGGTCGAGTACCGGCAGTGACCGGGGAGGGAAGGGGAGGTTGCGAATGGCGTTCCGGGCGCGATGTACCACCACGAAACGGTCGCCGCCGAGCCGGAGCGGCTGCTCCTCCGGGGGCCGCTCGCGAGGGGAAGGACCGGCAAAGCCGTGCGCCCGGCAGCGCGACTTCCCTTCCGACTGCTCGAGGAACCGGCAAGGGACATGGAGGGTGGCTTCGACGTACAGGTCGCCCTCCCCGTCCCACAGCTCGTGAAAGGTGATCTGGCCGGTATGGCCGAGGAGCCAGGTGGCCTCGTGATCGAGAGAGGCGACCCCATCCTCGAATGCTCCGACCCGCAAGGTGACGCGGAGCGACCGGCACTGCGAGCCCAGCGACCGGCAGGGTGGAATCGAGGATTTGGGAACGGCGGCGGAGAGAGCAGTGGATCCCATGGTGGCTCCAAGCTAATGATTCCCTCTTCCATTTGCCGCGCCGAATTGTATTATTGGAGACTTGTGAAACCGTTCACAAAGTAGGGCAATTTTCCTGGAGGCGTAGCAGCGATGCGTGTGACTTCGATGGTGGCGGGGCTGGCTATCGTGCTGGCGGCCTGCGGCGGAGAAAAGAAGGCGGCGGATCAGACGACGACTGCGTCCCCGGATACTTCAGCAGCCGCGGCGGCACCCGCTGCCGCTCCTGCGGCCAGCGGTGCGAATCACGATGTCAACATGGTGCTCAACGGCGCCAAGTACGAGTTCGAGCCGTCCGAACTGACGATCAAGGCGGGCGACGTGGTCACCTACCACAACAAGTCAGGTGGCCCCCACAACGTCTCGTTCTGGGGCGACAGCATTCCGTCGGGCGCTGAGGCGGTGCTGAAGGCGGCAATGCCCGACCAGATGGCTCCGCTCGAGGGCCCGCTCCTCACCGAGGCCGAGGGCACATACAAGGTCTCGTTCGCCGGCGCGCCGACGGGCGAGTACCGGTTCTACTGCCTGCCGCACCTGGCGTTGGGGATGCACGGGAAGATCACGGTACAGTAGTACGAGTCGCGGGATGACAGTCTCAGGAGGGATCTTCCCAATGGGGGAAGGTCCCTCGTTTCATTGGAGATGACAGCGTCACCTGGCCCCACACCAATCCCACGGCTGCTCCCGCCAGGGCATCCACCCCATAGTGCATCTGGCAGTACACCACGCCCACCATCAACAGCAGCGTAGGGACCACCAGTGCGAGCCCCACTCTCCTCGACCCCCTGAACGCCGCAACAGTCGCGGCCGCGGCGGCGGCGACGTGTGAGCTCGGGAACGCCGCGCCGTAGGAGCTGCCCGCGGCGAGGGTGGCGTAAACCAGGCGCGCCGGCGGATTGTCGATGAACCAGGCCGGTGGATGGGGAAATGCGTAGTACGGGCCGGCCACGGGAAAAAAGAGGAACACGAGATAGCAGGTGACGAACGTCACCATGACGGCAAAGACGAAATTGCGCGCCTCCGCCCGTTGCCCGCGCCGGAGGAAGACGATCGCCGGCACCGTCACGATGAGATAGTACGAGAAGTACGCCGCGTGCAGCACCGCCGACCAGAACCGGCTCGGCGCCGCCCTCCACCACTCCGTGCTCACCTGTCCGCCGAAGAGCGCCGCCTCCCACCGCTGCACCAGTGCGTCGTGCACCGGCACCCCGCCGCCGTTGAGGATCCCGATCTCGCCATAGAGTCCCACGAGGAGGAGCAACGGATAGATCTCGCCCAGCATGCGGCCCACCGGGCCGACGTTGGCGCGGCGGAGCAGGAGCACCAGCAGGACGAAGAGCGCGTGCGCGGGGAGCAGCCACCAGCACGACGGCTGCCGGGGCGCCCGGATGATCGCGACCACCGTCACGATCGCGAGGTAGCCGAGCAGCAGCCAGTCGACCGGAAGGAGGCGGTCGCGGAGGGAGCCTGCGCCGATGTGCTCTCCCGATCCCACCGCTACGCCCATCCCGCGCTCCGGTACCACCTCCACGTTTCCGCGAGCCCGGTAGTGAGGTCATGCGCGGCGGCCCACCCGCTGTCGCGGGTGAATGGGGCAGGATCACCGGTCCACGCCGGCTGGAAGAACTCGTTCGCCTTGTCGGTGGTGAGGATCGTGGCCTGCCCGGCGAGCCGGGCGGCGGTCTCGGTGACGGCGAGGATGCCTCGCCCCAGCCCGAGGGGCACCCGCACCACCGCCACCGCCTTTCCCATCGACCCTGCCACGGTGCGCACGAAGCGGGTGCTGGTGAAGACCTCCGGATGGCTCGCGTAATAGATCTTGCGAAGGGTGAGCGGCGTCATCGCGGCGGCGATGAGTGCGTCGGCCAGGTCGGCGCCGTGAACGGCGCTCAGCTCCTGGGTGCCGTCGCCGAATACCGGGGCGATGCCGAACCGGGCGATGCGGAACACCTTGAGCACCTCGCGGTCGCGGGGGCCGTATACCATCGGCGGGCGGACGATGGTCCACGGAAGCGTGCTCGCGTGGAGAATGTGCTCTGCCGCGAGCTTGCTCCGGCCGTAGGCCGTGACCGGCTTCGGGGGCTCGGGTCCCTTGAGGGGCCTTCCCCGCGGGCTCGGACCACCTGCCGCCATCGACGACACGTGCACGAAGCGGGGTCCCCCCGCCGCCATGGCCGCCTCGACCAGGTTCCGGGTGCCATCGCGATTCGAGGCCATGAAGTCGGCCTGGGAGAGCGCCGAGATCACGCCGGCCACGTGGTAGATCACCTCCTGCCCCTCGACCGCCTCCGCGAGCGCACCCATGTCGCCCAGGTCGCCCTGAACGATGCGCACGCCGAGCGCCGTGAGCGCCTCCGCCTTCTTGGGCGAGCGGGCCAGCGCCGTCACGTCGTCGCCCCTCCGGCGCAGGGCTTCGGCGAGATGGCTGCCGACGAACCCGGTCGCGCCGGTTACCAGCGCCTTCATATGGGCCGGTCGTAGAGCCGGTAGGTCTTGTAGACGCGGAAGGTCATCTTCTCGAGGCCGGCGTTCATGGCGGGATTGTCTTCCAG
>JBOHSC010000481.1:0-9857 GCA_050733115.1 Gemmatimonadales bacterium | reverse complement strand
GCCGGGAACTCTGGAGGACGTTGAGGTAATTGACGTAGATGCCCTGCGCGGTCTCCGGCCTCAGATAGACGACGGCGGCCTGCTCCTCCACCGGCCCCATGAAGGTCTTGAACATGAGGTTGAACATCCTGGGCTCCGTCAGAGTGCCCCGGCTTCCGCAAACGGGACACTGAGCGTCGGGCTGCCCCGGCGTCCCCTTGAGCCGTAGATCGTCCGCCCGGAACCGGTTCTTGCACTGCTTGCAGTCCACCAACGGGTCGGTAAAGCCGGCGACGTGTCCCGATGCTTCCCAGACCCGGGGATGCATGAGGATGGCGGCATCGAGACCCTCGATATCGTCACGCGCATGCACCATGGCCCGCCACCAGCGGTCCTTGACGTTCTTCTTCAGCTCCACACCCAGCGGCCCGTAGTCCCAGACGGAGCCGAGGCCGCCATAGATCTCGGACGATTGGAAGACGAACCCGCGGCGCTTGCAGAGGGAGACGAGCTTGTCCATCAGGGTGGTATCAGCCATGGAGCAGTGTGCCGGTGAGGGGAGCGTACGGGAAGCGAGGGAAAATAGGCTCAGGAGGGGCGGCAAGGAAGCGGCGGATCTTCTCCTCCGGGCTCTGACTGCGGCCCCGATGGAGGCGCCCGCGCCGAGTGCAAGGTTCGGCGTTCGCTGTCGCAAGCTGCAGCCGGTGCGGGGTTCGTCAAGAAGTCACACATGCACCTAAGTCATTACTGCATGGTCGCTTACCAGCGCTCTCCCACCGGGCGCGACATTTGCTCTTTCAGGACACCAGAGCGGCGCCCCACCGGCGGCCGCCGCGATCTACACCTGACATCACGAGGCCCAGGATGGCGAAGAGAGCCGGACCGATCCAACGCGTCCGAGGATTTACCCTGATCGAAGTGCTGCTGGTCGTGGCCATCATCGGCATCCTGGCCGCCGTGGCCCTGCCCCGGATCGACCTCTACCGGATCCAGGCCAACAGCGCGGTGCAGATCATGGGCACCACCATGGTTGCCGCCCAGCGCGAGGCAGTCACCAAGCAGCACGACATCATCCTGACGTTCGACGCGCCAAACCGGCGCATGCGGATGATCTGGGATGCGAACAGCAACAGCGTAGTCGATGCCGGCGAGCGCGCCCGGAACATCCCGCTCGATACCCGCATCACTTTCGGCCTCGGCGGCGCGCCGGCCCGGCCCTTCGGCGCAACGGCCATCAACTTCAGCAAGACCATCAACGGGTTGCCGGCTCTGATCTTCCACCGGAACGGCAGCGCCAGCGGCATCGGTGGCTTCTACCTCACCTCCACCCGTGCCGTCCTCGACGGCACCGCCAAGTGGAGCGGCGATACCCGGGCCGTCGAGATCGTCCGCGCCACCGGGCGCACCGAGTGGTTCAGGTACAACGGCAGCGCCTGGACGAGGGGGTTCTAATGCGCGGAGCCACATCCAATCGATACGGCTTCACTCTGGTCGAGGTGATGATCGCAGTCTTCATCCTCGGATCGATCGTCCTGACCATGGCGGCGTCGGCCTCGCGGTACCTCAGCGTGGCCACCAAGAACCGGCAGCGGGTGCAGGCCGCCGCCTCCGCCGAGGCGCAAATCGCGCTGGTGCGCGTATCGCCGACCTACGACTCGCTGACTGTGCGGTTCGACAGCACGAAGACCAACACGCCCGCCACCGGCTACACCCGGGTCACGAGCGTGGTGCGCACCGGCACAGGCACGACGAGTGACATCACGAAGGTTACCGTCACGATTACCGGCCCGCTGCTGGCAACGCCGGTCAAGCGCTCGATCACGATCGCCGCTCCTTAAGTGAGGACCAGCATGCGCAAGAATCAGGGATTTACCCTCGTCGAGCTGCTCGTGGCCATGGTGGTCTTCGTCGTCGTGCTCGGCGGCGCAATGAGCTTTCTCATCGCGCAGTCGCGCACCTTCCGCCGTGGCTCGGACGATATGGCGGTGTTGCAGAACATGACCTTCGGGGCGGACAATCTGGACGGCCAGATCCGCACCGCCGGCGCCAACACCGTAGATGCCCAGCCGCCGGTGGTGTATGCCAGCGCCAACAGCTTCTCGTTCAATGCCGACTACGTGGCCAACGACGCCGCGGACATCAGCGCCGTCTATTTCGATCCTGATGCGTCCCCGGCCGAGGTGGAAGCGCTGAAGCAGGCGAATCAGATCAATATTCCCGGCTCGTCACCCAACTTCGCCTATCCGAGCACCGACTACAACACGTCGGCCGGGACCACCAGTCCGGCGGAGCTCATCACGCTCTACTTCACCCCGGACCTCGAGACCGCGCGCACCGACGACTTCACGCTCATGCGCCAGGTCAACAACAATCCGCCCGAAACGCTGGTGCGCCAGGTTCTGCCCGACTCGACGAACCTGCCGTTCTTCCGGTACTACATCCTCCGTCCGCCGGGCGCCAACCTGTCGCCGCTGCTGAGGCTGGTGCCGGCGGGCGAGTTGCCCACTGCGCACGCGGTCACCACGCACGGGGCGGCAGCCGATGCCGCCACCAAAATCGACAGCCTCCGGGCCGTCCTGGTGAGCTACGTGATCACCAACGGCGCCACCGGTACGCTCGAGCGAAAGCAGCGGATCAGTCTCAACATTCCACTGCCGAACATGGGCATGAAGCAGCTCAAGATCTGCGGCAGCGATCCCATCCTCGGCACCGGACTCGTCGCGGCCCTCGTGCCGTTGACCGGCAAGATCAACCTGACCTGGCTTCCGGCGTTCGACGAAACCTCCGGCGAAAAAGACGTGGTCCGCTACACCCTCTGGCGCAGGAAGACCACCGACCCGACCTGGACCGACCCGCTCACGTCGATCGCCGCCGGCCAGGCCAACTACACCTATACCGACCCACAGACACCGACGACCGGCACGTGGGAATATCGGCTGGCCGCGCAGGATTGCAGCCCGAAGCTTTCGGCGCCCGTGCTTTCGAACCAGATCGTGATTCCGTAGCCGTGTCGACCACCTGGAGGAACCACCCGATGGGTACCGTTCATGCCCCCGCAGGCGCCCGGCACAACGAGCGCGGTATCGCGCTGATCACCGTGCTCTTCGTGGGGTTCGCGGTCAGCGCGATCGCTCTGGCCGGGGCGTTCTGGATCCTCAACTCGCAGCTCATCCAGAAGAACGGTGAGCGCGCGGCCATCCTCAACGATGCCGCGGTCTCGGCCGCTGAGGAGGGGCGAAGCAAGCTCAACGCCACCCCGGCAGTATATCCGGCCAACGGATACGTTCAGCTCGATACCAATGGAGTCGTGAAAGACGGGGCTGGGGTGGTGATGCCGGGAGTCCGGAAGAACACCTATGTCGGGCCTGACGGCATCACGTCGGGGCAGTTCGGCGTGTTCGGAACGATCATCTCCGTTGTTACCGACAGCTTCGGCAACAAGGTGGTACGGCGTCTCCAGGTGAACCAGGAGAGCTTCGCCAAGTACGCGTACTTCACCACCATCGAAGGCAATATCGTCTTCGCGAACAACGACCAGATTCGCGGGCCGGTGCACTCGAACGACCAGATCAAGATCGACAACTCCGGCGCCACATTCTTCGACCAGGTGACGACCGCCGCCAGCAGCATTCAGGGCCAGAGCAACGGCACGTTCGTGAATTTCCAGCCGCGGCTCAACGTCCCGCCGATCGCGCTGCCGACCACCCAGGCCTTCAATGCACTGCAAACACGCGCGGCCAACGGCGGCCTGTCGTTCGTGGGGAACACCAACGGCAATTCCGAGGGCGAGGCATCGATTCGTATCGAGTTCGTGGCGATCGACGTCAACGCCGACGGCGACTCGACCGACGCCAACGAAGGGTTCATGAGGATCTACCAGGACAACGCCCGGCCGTGGTACGTGACGGGCACCCTCAGCGGCGTCGCAGGCAACGATATCCGTCGGTCGCCCAACTGCGGTGGCCCCAAGGTTGTTGCCGGCGTGACCACCTTCACGACGGATTCATCGGTCAATTGGAACGGCGCCAGCAACGCAGCTGTCACAGTCACCCTGCAAGCGGCTGGCGCGCGGTGTTTCCTCGGCGGCGATCCGCGCCTGAGACAGACGACCTGGCCCAACATCAATGCAGCCGCCTGGAATGCAGTGGCCGGAAATTGGGCGGGCACCGGCGTCGGCTGGAGGCTTCGTCCCAACACCATGACCATCCCGGCGGCCATAGCAGGCCGTCCGGATGCGGCCTACCTCTGGCCGATCAGCCGCGCCTACAATCCATTGTGGGAAGGCGTGATCTACGTAAGTGGGCGCGTGGCCATCAGCGGTGTCGTCAACGGCCGGGTGACCATCGCGTCGCCGGAGAACATCTCCATCGCCGATGACGTCAGACAGGCGGTCGATCCAGGCTCGGCTGCGGCCTCCGACTGTGCCAACATCGTCGGCATATTCTCCGGCGACAGCATCCTGGTGGAAGACAATACCCTGAACGCACCCCAGCAGATCAACGGGGCCGGCGCATATCGTACGTACGACGACACCGACGAGGAAGACATCCACGCTGTGCTCCTCGCGCTCGACATCTTCGGTGCCGAGCACTACAGCCAGGGCTCGAGCAACGCCGAACCCTGCAACGGCACCGCCACCGGCCGCGGGTGCTTGAACCTCAACGGCGGCATCATTCAGAAGCAGCGCGGCGCCGTGGGTCTGACCGACGGGCACGGATACATCAAGCGATACCAGTACAACGCGTGCGCGGTGAACGATCCGCCGCCGTACTTCCCGACCACGGGCCGGTTCGCCCGGAACCGGGTCTACGAACTCGACCCGCGGAACTTCGACGTTGCGGCCTGGTTTGCGGCAAACCAGAACAACTAGGTAGTGCTCCAACGAACGCCCCGGCCCGGATCGACTCCGAGCCGGGGTGTTCGTTTTTTGGGGGGTCGGGGGTCCCGCAAAAATCGATGACCCCCTGCGGGATGATGGAGAAGCGGTACGGCAACGTTTCGTAAACATCGTAACTATCATAGTGGTAATACCTTACACAATGCGTCAACAGGGCGCACATATTGCACTCAGGCGGGGGATGCTATCGGTCCGGACAGACTGCAGGTTGAGGCTACTTGACCTACCCCGCTTTCTCCGATGTCCCTCCGACGGCCCAGCGGGCCGAGCCGAAGGCTGCCCCGCCGCCGGCCATCTCGCGACCGGCGGCTGATTTCCTCATCGAGCTGTCCGTCAGCCTGCAAAAGCGTGCGATGTACCCGTCGGACCACCCGCACCTGCGCTCCTCTACCGATCGACTCATCCGGAGGGCCGAAGGGCTGCTCGCGACGGAGCCGGTCGCGGTCTTCGGAATCGCGCGCGACCAGCTCGTGGTCGACGGCGCTTCGACCGACCCCCGGAACAACCTCTTTCGCGAGCTCGCCGAGCGGCTCCACCGCCACCGGCTCGCCACCCTGCGGATCGGCCGGGGCGTCACCGCCAACGAGCTCGACCGCCTCGTGGGCCTGCTGAGCGGTGACCCGTCGAAGAGCCCCGGAAACGCCAGTCTCCTTGTGGAGGCCGCATCGCTGGAGCATGTGCAGCTGCACCCGATCGAGTACGAGCGCATCGTGCTCGAGGAGGGTGAGCCAGGCGCCGCTCCCTCCCCCCAGCCCGCGCGGCGAAGCGATGACTTGTGGGTGGATCTGGCCCGGCTGGCTGCGGAATCGAGTCCCGGCTTCCGGGGGGCCGAGGAGGCCGAGCCGATGGTGCTCGCTCGAACCATCGATTGCGGGTCGGGGGACCACGGCTATGACCGGGAAGTGCTCGGGCGCCTCACTCGCCTCGCCGAGGAGCTGGCCGACACCAGCAATCCGCGCGACCAGGCCTTGCATGCTCGCCTCTCGAAGCTGCTGGCGGCGCTCCGCCCGGGCACATTGGCGCGCCTGCTCGTTGCCGGTGAAGGCGACGAGGAGCGGAAACGTTTCGTGAGGGCCGCCTGCTCGGCGCTCGACGTCGAAGCGGTGATGAGGGTGCTGGAAGCGGTCGCATCCGCGGCCAACCAGCAGGTCTCCCATCACCTGCTCCGGCTGCTGCGGAAGATGGGAAGAATCGATCCTGGCGCTCCCCACGAGACTCGTGCCGCCGCCGACTCGGCGCTGCGGATGAACGTCAACCGCCTCCTCGAAGACTGGCGCCTGGAGGACCCCAACCCGGAGATGTACACTGCGGCGCTCGACTCGATGGCCGTAACTGCGACGAGCGAAGGGAACCGGGCCGAGGAGTGCGATCCGCTCGTTATTCTCCAGGCGGCCATCGAGGCCGACGTTACCGGGCCGCGTACGGAGCTCGCCACCAAGCAGGCACTCGCCGCGGGTCGCCTCGACGGACTGATCGAGATCCTTGAGGAAGCCCCCGACCAGAGGCGAGCCGAGGCCATCTGGCGCCAGATTGCGACCCCCGAGCGCCTGCGAGACGAGCTCGCGCGAGGTGCCCTCACCTCCCCCACCACCGCCGCGATGATCAAGCGGCTCGGCGCTCAGGCGGTCGATCCCCTGCTCGACCTCCTTGCCACGGCCGATGACCGCGCCACCCGCGCCGCTACGCTGCGCCTGCTGTCGGGACTCGGGGCGCCGGCCACGGAGCGCGCCATCGCCTTGCTGCCGGACGCGCCCTGGTACGTGCAGCGCAACCTCTTCGTGTTGCTCAGCCGCCTCGGGAGCTGGCCACCCGAGCTTCCGACACCGCCCTATCTCGCGCACGCCGACGCACGGGTGCGTCGCGAGGCGATCAAGCTCATGCTGGAGTCGCCGGATCGGCGCGAGGTCGGCCTCGCTGTCGGGGTCATGGACGCGGACGAGCCGATTCGCGGCCTGGCGCTGAGCGCGGCGCTGGAGGGATGCCCGCAGGAAGTGGTGACGATGGTCCAGCAGACGGTGGCCGATCTCCATTGCGGCGCCGAGACCCGGGCCCTCGCCGTCAGGGTACTCGCCCGGAGCGGGGACCCCGAGGTGGTGGATACGCTGGTGGGCCTGGCGCTGGTGAGGAAGTTCCGTTTCCTCCGCCGACGGATCGCCGCGAAGTCACCCGAGGTGGTTGCCGCGGTGGCGGGGCTGGCCGCGCACTGGCGTGACGATCCCCGTGCCGCCGACGTCCTTGCACGGGCGCGTGCCCATCGTGAGCTCGAGATCCGCGCGGCGGCGAACGCGACGCCATGAGCGATCCAATCCGCTTTCTCACGGCACTCTCCCAGACCCTCTCGTCTGTCGCGCTGTACGGGGACGATCATCCCGTCACGGCCCGGGCGCAGGAGCGGGCGCACCAGCGTCTGCTCGAGCTGCAGTCGACGACGCCGCGGCTGGAGTTCACCTTTCTCGGCAAGGAGGTGCTCTTCGGCGACGAGGTGATGAACGGCCTTCAAGGGTGGGACTGGAACAACCGGCTCTCGGAAGTGGGGATCGAGCGTGTCGAGTTCACCGACCGGGTGGACGCCGACCAGTTCACCCGCTTCCTCGATCAGGTTGCGGTGCGCCTCGGGCTCCGTCCGGCAATGTCCGCCGAGGTGTGGCAGATGGGCCAGAGCGCGATCCGCTTCGGCCAGGTGGCCCTGCGGGAGCAGGGGCCGTCCCTTGAGACGCAGCACCTCGCGTCGGTCTTCGAGTGCAAGACGGACGAGGAGCGCGAGGCGGTGGACTGGATCAACAAGGAGGTCGCGGAACGGGGAAGGCTGCCCGTGGCCGAAGCCGACGCCGTGATCCGCTCGCTGTCGATCACGATGCACATGCAGCGGGCGATGATGGTGCCGCTGCTCGAGCTCAAGGAGTTCGACCAGTACACCACCACCCACGCCATGAACGTGGCCGTCCTCTCGATGGCGCTCGGCGAGTTCGTGGGGTTGTCTCGCGACTCGGTGCGTAACCTCGGGATGGCCGGCCTGCTCCACGACCTGGGCAAGATTCGCATCCCCGTCGACATCCTCAACAAACCCGGCAGGTTGTCGGTGCAGGAGCGGCTGGTGGTGGAGGCGCACCCGGTGGACGGCGCCCGCATCCTGCTCAGTGGGCATGACGCCCTCGACCTGGCGGCGGTGGTGGCGTACGAGCACCACCTCATGCTCGATGGCGGCGGGTATCCCTGCCTGCACTATCCGCGCAGCGCGCAGTATGCAAGCCGGCTCGTGCACGTTTGCGACGTGTACGACGCATTGCGGACCAAACGGCCCTATCGCGAGGCGTGGGAGTCGGAGCGGGCCATCGGGTACATCGAGGAGCGCGCGGGAACCGAGTTCGATCCTGAAATCGCCCGGGCGTTCGTTACGATGCTGCGGAACACGGAGGGAAGGATCATCACGCAGCCGGCGTGATGCCCGCCTGCCTCGCCCTTCGCGCCTTCAGAAGGTGACTCACGATCAGCTCGCCGTGTCCCCGCGCGTTCTCGATGAAGAGGCGGTTGGCGTCGTTGCCGCTGGCGATCACGCCGGCCAGGTAGAGCCCGGGTACCGGCGTGACCATCGATGACTCGTCGTGCGCCGGCACGCCGCTCACCGGATCGACCGGGACGCCCAGCCGGCGGAGCATCGTGGTGTCGGCATGGTAACCGGTCATTGCCAATACGGCGTCGGCTGGAATCCTCTCCACCGCCCCGGCCATCTCCGAGATCACTTCGACGTCGGTGGGCGTGACACTGCGGACCCGGCTGCGCCAGCGGACGCTGATGCTTCCCTCCTTGACCCGGTTGGTGATGTCGGGAAGCACCCACGCCTTCACCGTGCGGTCGAACCCCTCCCCGAAATGCACCAGCGTCACCCTTGCCCCGGCCCGCCAGCACTCGAGCGCCGCATCGACACTGCTGTTCCCCGCCCCGATGACGATCACGTTCCGGTGCCAGTAGGGATGGCCCTCGAGAAAATAGTGGGCGACATGGGGCAGATCCTCGCCCGGAACGCCCATGAAATTGGGGTTGTCGTAGTAGCCGGTGGCGAAAACGATCGCACGCGCCAAGTACGTTTTCCGGTCGTGCGGTCTGGTGACCTCTACCCGGAAGGTGCCGTCCGGGTCCCGGGTCACGCTGGTCACCTCTTCCTTCGGCCGGACATCGAGCTCGTAGTGCTCGGCGACACGCCGATAATAGAGCATGCCCTCCTGCCGGGTGGGCTTCTCGTGACTCGAGATGAAGGGGATGCCGCCGATCTCGATCCGCTCGGGGGTCGAGAAGAAGGTCATGGCCAGCGGATAGCGATCGATCGTGGTGACGATCGTTCCGCGGTCGAGCAGGACGCAGGGGATTCCGGCCTGCTTCGCCGCGATTCCGGCGGCGAGTCCGCACGGACCGGCTCCGATGACCAGAAGATCAGTCTCTTCCATTACTCCTCGAGCTCTAGGAAACCTCGATGATCTGATCGCGCCGCGTCCCTACGCTCACGAAGCGTACCGGCGCGCCAGACAGCGCTTCGAGCCGGTCGAGGTAGCCGCGGGCGGCCGAAGGCAGATCGGCGAGGCGCCGGCTGTGTCCGGTGGGCCGGCCCCAGCCGGGCAACACTTCGTAAATGGGCTTGACGCGGCCGAGCGACTCGACCTCGGCCGGCATCTCGCCGCACACCTCGCCGCCGAGCTGGTAGGCGGTGCACACGGGAATCTCGTCGAACGAGTCGAGGACGTCGAGCTTCGTCACCGCGAGCGCGGTGAGCCCGTTGACCCTCGTGGCATACCGCACGACGGTCGCGTCGAACCACCCGCAGCGCCGCGGGCGTCCCGTCACCGCGCCGAACTCGCCACCCAGCTGACGCAGCCGCTCCTCGTCGACGGCATCGGCCTCGGTGGGAAGCGGTCCGTTGCCTACCCGCGTGGTGTACGCCTTGACCACGCCCAGCACTCCGCTGATGGCCGTGGGGCCGATGCCGGCC
>JBOHSC010000480.1:0-14224 GCA_050733115.1 Gemmatimonadales bacterium | reverse complement strand
CAATACGGCGAACCCACCGAGGCCCAGCCGCATGCCGCCGCCGCCAAGTCCTCCCCCGCCCTGGCCACGACGATCCTCGACGTCGGCCCTCGAACCACCTGGTGTCCAGCGCATGTGTACCCTCCCCGTTACCTCAATCTACTTATCCGTCCGCGGCCCTGACCGCTCGCCTGACGCCGCGCTTGGCTCTCGGCAGCACCCCGACCTCCCGCGCCTGCTCACGAAACCCCGGTCCGTGATCCACCCTGAGCCCGTTCTCCGCCTGCCACTGGTGCACCATCTCGTGCAGCATCGTGTGCTCGACTTCCGACCAGGGATGCCGGGCGAGATGGCGCCGGCTGATCGCGATCTCGATCGGCCGCCCGGTCCGGAGGTCCACGCTGATCTCACCGAGCCGGGTCCGCATCCTCCCCGAGATCCGGAGGGGAAGCATGCCCAGGGCCCCCTGGAAGTGCGTCTGGTTGAGGCGCTGATGCATCTGCTGGAGCCGGTGCAGGAGAAGCAGATCGCCAGGCTGCGGCCGGTCGCAGCGGGGGAGCGCGCGGGGTGGAGGCGCGTGATGCTCCACCGGAAAGGAGAGGAACTCCCGTTCAGCCAGGCGCCGGAGCGCGGACGGTATCCGCGGATCGAGGAACCGCACGATGGCCCGAAGCACACGGTCGGATGCGGACGCGTAGCCACGATGCATTCGCAGCAGCCGGCGGGCGTTCAGGCTGACCATGACGGTGCGATTGGTGTGGGTCTGGATCCGGTCGACGTTGCGGAGGCCGAGGAGCGAGAGACGCCGGGCGAGTAGCTCTTCCACTTCATCCACCACCTGCTCCTCCGGCCACAGAGACCGCCACCGGCTGCGGCCCTCGGCGGGCGAACGAGCTCGTATCGGACTTGAGAAAGCGCCGGCCGGTGGACTCCCACCGGTAGTGCTGCACATGCACGGCGCGTGAGTCGATCGTCACCAGGTTGAACACCGACGGCCGCCCCTGGCGGGTCCGGAAGCTGTGGGTGCCCGCGGTGCTCACGGCCAGTACGCCGCCGACCTGCCCCGCCCCCTCCTGGTGGTCGTGTCCGCAGAGAATCACGTCGGCGCCGGTGTCCATCAGGCGCCGGTGTGTCGACCGCCATTTCGCCAGCCCCATCCGCCGCGAAAGTCCGCCGGCCAGGACGTTGTGATGCAGGGTGAGAACCTTCGCCTTTCCCGGCGCGGCATCGAAGATCCCCTTGACCCGCCTGGTTTCGGAGGCCGGCAGGTGACCTTTCACCGCGATATCGCGGATGTTCCAGGTGAGCGAACCGAACGACACGCCGTAGGCGCTGAGCGCGCCGGCGATGATGGCTCCAGGCACTTCCAGCACCGGCGTGAGGGGCGTGAAGTAGGTGGAGTACTTCCTGTACTTGGTGGTCTGTCCCCACAGCCCGAGCGGACTCTTCCACCATTCAATGTCGTGATTCCCCGGAATGACGACGAGGGGCAGGCGCGACCGGATACGATTGAGGAAGGCGCGCGCCGCCTGGAATTCCCCGTGCCGGGCACGCTGAGTCAGGTCGCCGGACACCACCGCCGCCGTGGCGCCGAGAGCAGGGATGAAATCCTCGAGCGCCTCGATCTGCGCGAGATCGACGTACCCGCCGAAGTGGAGATCGGACAGGTGAACGATGACGACGGGGGCCTCGCTCATCTCACCATTCGGCGCGCACCTGGTACGTCAGTACCGCCTGGCCCCGTGGCGGCACCTTCACCCGGAAGCGGGTGATCGTGGAGGAGAGCTTCTCCGCCGGCACCGAGCTGCTCACTACGCTCCATTTGGCCGCGCGCTCCTCGCGGACATCGACGGTCACCGCGCTGTCTCCGGCGTTCGCCACCGTCACCCGGTAGTCGGCGGTGCCAAGGGTGCGCTCACCAGTGGTGCTGTCGCGCCCTTCCACGTACCTGGTCTGCACCCGGCGCGCCGTCAAATCGAAGGCGGTCCCGGCCGAGAGGCGGAGGTCTTCGCCGGCCGGCGTGTGGTCCATCGAGGCCTCGCCCACGAGCTGGAGACGCCCCGCGCTGTCGGCCTGGAAGAGCCTCGCGACGCCACCCGGGAGCGGGCGGTCGCCGAATTCGGTCTTGCGGGGCCGCTTGAGGGTGTAGCTCACCTCGACCGGCGCCTCGGTCTCGTCGCCCTGCTTCCGGAGGAACCCCCAGAACGGCAGCAACCCGCGAACGACGTAGTTGCGCTCGTACAGGGTTCGGGCGGGATCGAAGAGCGCCACGGAGGTGCTGAGCCCCGGCAGCAGCGTGCTCGTGCCCGGCAGGGAGTACAAGTGAAACTCGCCGACCTTCTGCTCGGACACGTCGGCGACGTTCCTGCTCATCCCCATCGGGAGGGACTGAGTTGCCATCATCATCGCCAACGGATTGGCCGGGCTCGCCCGGCTCACCGCGCCGGCCAATAGCTGCAGGTCGGCGTCTTCGGCCTGGAGCGACTTCGACTCGACCACCGCCGCGCCCGTTACCCGCGCGTCGGACACGCCGAGCACGACCTGGTAGCTGGCCTTCCACGACGCACCGGCGGTGAAGTAGCCGAGACGAAGCTTATCCTGCGCGCGAGTGCTGCGGAGGTCGAGCGTCGCCGTCGGATCGGCGACGACGACGTCGGCCGGATAGAGCGCCGCGCCGGGAGGCGCAAAGGTCACCCGGCCGTCGGGAAGCTGGAGCCTGAGCGGATCGACGCCGAGCACGAGCGCGCTCAGCGTGTCCTTCGACGCGGGCAGCCGATAAACGACGCGCTTGCCGACCGCGCGGCGGAGCGCGCTCACCTCGTCCACCGCGCCGTCGTAGCGAATACCCGTGATGGTGACACTGGAGTCGAGCGAGAACACCGAGGCGGGATCGAGCGCTCCGACCGGGACGCGCTGGGTGGAGGACCCCTTGGGCACGGCAAGCGGCAATGAGCGCCTGACGAGCACCCGCCCATCGTTGTAGATCGTGAGCGATGTCTGGGCGGAGAGTGGGCCCGCGGCGGAAAGGGCCGCGAGAAACGCGGCGGTTACGAACTTCATTTCAGCACCTCCATGGCAACGCGGCTCACGATCCGCCGCACGATGATGTAGGTAGCCACGACCGCGATCGCGCCGTAGAAGCGTGCGGTGGAGTCGGGCGGCAAACGAAAGGCGACGTACGCAGCAGTCAGCGCCGTCGCCACCAGGGAGATGCGATTGGCCAGCCGGGAGGCACGCCTGCCTCGCTCGGCCCGGCATTCGGGGCACAGCTCGCCCCACTGGAGTCCCGGTACCCTGCGTTCGCACTTGGCGCAGGGGACCTCAGGCAACCCGCCGGGCGACAGCACGCCCGAACTCCTCGGTGGAGGCGGCGCCGCCCAGGTCGCGGGTCCGCACGTTATCGCGCACGATGGTATCGGAAATGGCCTGCCTGATCCGCTCGGCGCGATCGAGCTCGCCCATGTGATCGAGCATCATCGCCGCGGCAAGCATCTGGGCCGAAGGATTGGCGATCCCCTGCCCCGCAATGTCGGGGGCGCTGCCGTGCACCGCCTCGAAGATGGCGGCCTTGGTGCCGATGTTGGCGCCGGGCGCCAGGCCCAGTCCGCCGACCAGCCCCGAAACCTCGTCGCTCAGGATGTCGCCGAACATGTTGGTGGTCACCATGACATCGAACTGTTCGGGATGCATCACGAGCTGCATGGCGGTTTTGTCCACGATCATGTCGGTTGCCTCCACCCTTCCCTCGTACTCCCGTGCGATGCTGCGTCCTACTTCCAGGAAGAGCCCGCTCACCATCTTGAGGATGTTGGCCTTATGCACGATGGTGACCTTGCGGCGCCCGTGCTTGAGGGCGTACTCGAAGGCGTAGCGGATGATTCGCTCGCATCCGATGCGGGTCACGATGGCCATCGACTCGGCCACGGCGCGCGGGTCATCGCCGATTTGCACGAAGTGCTCCACCCCGATGTACAGTCCTTCGAGATTCTCGCGGACGAGGACGATGTCGACGTTCTCGAACCGGCCACCGGGGACGATCGTCTTGGCCGGACGGATGTTGGCGAACAGCTCGAACTCCTTCCGGAGACCGACGTTCACCGACCGGAACCCGGTGCCCACCGGCGTCGTGAGCGGCCCCTTGAGCGCCAGGGCATTCTTCCGGATGCTCGCGACCGTGGCATCGGGGAGCGGCGTGCCGGTGGCCTGCACCGCGGCCATTCCGGCGAGCTCGTCATCCCAGTTGAATCGGAGGCCGCTGGCCTCCAGCACTTTTACGGTCTGGGCGGTGATTTCGGGTCCGATGCCGTCGCCCGCAATGAGGGTGACGTCGTACGTCATGGTCGTGTCGATTCGAGCGGCAGGATTGCGGCGAGTGCGGTCTCGAGCGCCGCGCCCGGCGTGTCGCCGGCGCCCACCGCCTGGCTCCGCCATACGACCTTGCCCGACCGCGCGTCGGCCAGGACGAGGCTCAGATCGGCGCGGACGGCGCCGGTCGTATCACGGCTGAAGCCGAGCGCGGCGGGGACCATGACGATGCGGCCGTTGGTGAGCGCCACGAGGCTCCGGAGATTGGCGCGAAGGGGATCGGGGATAATCTTGAGGTTGGGCGCGCGCATGACCGCCTGTCCCATCTGGTCCGGGTCGCCCACCAGCCCCGGCGCGCGCCGCGCCATCTTGCGGAGCTTCGGCGGGAGCACCCAATTCACCTCGGGGGCGCGGCCGGTGAGCGCGTCACCGATCACCGAGTCGGCCCAGAGCAGCGTGGTACGCCGCACGCGGTACGGAGCGTAGACCGTATCGGCGGAGAGCGCGGGGTCGGCGACGACGAGTGTGATGGGAACGACGGCGACGGTCTGCCCCGCCATCGATTCGGTCGGCACCAGCGCGGCCGGTACCTGCGCGGCGAGCGGCAGAGCCATCACGAGGGAGAATCCGAGAGTGGCAAGAAGTCGGCGGGTCACGAGAAGGCAAGATAAGCGGGGCCGCTGGCGGGATGAAGTGACGCGGGGTAGACTCGGAAGGCCGGCCTTCCTCCCTCATCCGGACTCAACCCTGTGATCGGCAATCTCTTCGCCCGCAAGGGAATCATCTCCAAACGCGAGCAGGAGCTCAGAGCGCGCGAGCAGGAGTTGCTCGAGCGCCTGGCGGCGGCGCTGGACCGCTTCGGCTCCGACATCAACGACGACGACCTTCGGCGCTTCGGAGAGGCGCGAGCCCAGCTGGCGGGGCTCTTTCTCATCGTCATCGCCGGCGAGTTCAACTCCGGCAAGTCGAGCTTCATCAACGCACTCATCGGCGAGCGCGTGCTCCCGGAGGGCGTCACTCCGACCACCGATCGCATCAATCTCCTCCGGCATGGGCCGGAGGTCTCGGAGCAGCTCCGCGAAGCCTACCTCCTCGAACGGACCCATCCGGTCGAGCTCCTCCGCGAGCTCAACGTAGTAGACACCCCCGGCACCAATGCCATCGTGCGCCGCCATGAGGAGCTGACCCGCGACTTCGTGCCCCGATCCGATCTCGTGCTCTTCGTCACTTCCGCCGACCGGCCATTCACCGAGAGCGAGCGCGTCTTCCTCGAACAGATCCGCGCATGGGGAAAGAAGCTGGTCTTCGTGGTCAACAAGATCGACATTCTCCGCCCGGCCGACCGGGAAGAAGTCCTTCGCTACGTTCGCGAGAATGCGACTGCCATGCTCGGTGAAGCGCCGCGGATCTTCGGACTCTCGGCCCGCCAGGCGCAGGAGGCCCGGGAGGCCAGCGACGACGCGCTGTGGCAGACCAGCGGCTTCGGAGCCATGGAGGAGTATCTCCTCCGCACGCTCGACCAGGAGGAGCGGGTCAAGCTCAAGCTGCTCAACCCCCTCAATGTCGGATTGCGGCTCGCTGCCCGGTACAAGGAAACGGCATTCGAGCGACTGAAGCTCCTGGCGGACGACGTCGAGGCAATCCAGAACATCGACCGGCAGCTCGCGCTCTTCCATCAGGAGATGCTGGGCGAGTTCGAGCTGAGACTTTCGCGACTCGGCCTTCTGCTCGAGGAGATGGAGCGGCGGGGAATGCGCTTCTTCGAGGACACGATTCGGCTCGGGCGCATCCGGAGCCTGATGGACAGCGAGGGCGTCAAACGGTCGTTCGAGCGCGAGGTGATCGCCGACACTCCGCGACAGGTGGAAGACGAGGTGGGGCGGGTGATCGACTGGATTGTCGAGCGGAATCTCAAGACCTGGGAGGACATCAGTTCGTATATCGACCGCCGCCAGGTCACGCGCCACCGGGAGGGAATGATCGGCGACGTAGGGTCGTCCTTCACCTACAACCGTCAGGCGCTGCTGGATTCGATCGGGCGCGTCTCCCGGGATGTGATCGCGACGTACGACCGGGAGGCGGAGTCGCGCGCCATCGCCAACGAGATCCAGGGCACCTTTGCCACGACCGCGCTGGCTCAGGCCGGTGCCCTCGGCATCGGAACGCTGGTGGCCACGGTCATCACGGGGGTGGCGGCCGACGTCACCGGCCTGCTCCTCGCGGCAGCGCTCGCGGTGGGTGGCTTCTACGTGATCCCGCGGAAGCGGCGACAGGCACAGAAGGACTTCCAGGCACGCATCCAGGCACTCCGGGCCCGGCTTACCGAGGTTCTCACCCGGCAGGTACATCTGGAGCTGGGGCAATCCAGCAGCCGGATCAACGAGGCTGTGGCACCCTATCGGCGCTTCGTGCAGAGCCAGCAGCAGCAGCTCACCGACGCTCGCGGGGAGCTCGTGGCAACGGAGGACGCCCTGCTTCGCCTTCGGGCCGACATCGAGAAGCGATAGCGAGCTACTCCAGCGAGAGCCCGCCGTCCACCACGATCGTCTGGCCGGTGATGTGCCGGGCCGAGTCGGAGCAGAGGAAGGAGATCACGTGCGCGACGTCGTCCGGCTCCGCCACGCGCCCGAGGATCGAGCTCTTCTGCGCCCGTTCGATCACTTCCGACGGCAGCATCGCCATCCGCTCGGTGCGGATGAATCCCGGTGCGATGGCGTTGACGTTCACGTTGGCGGGGCCCAGCTCGACGGCGGCGGCGCGGGTGAGTCCGTTGAGGGCTGCCTTGCTGGCGGCGTAGTTGGCCACCCCGAACCCGGGTCGCTCCGCCTGGTGCGCACTCACGCTGACGATCTTGCCGTAGTGCTGTGACCGGAAGATCGGCGCTACCGCCCGCATGCAGTTGAACGCGCCGGTGACGTTGGTGTCGATCACTTCGCTCCACGCCTCCTCACTCAGCCGCCAGAGTGCGCCATCGTTGGCGATGCCGGCATTGTTGATGAGGAAGTGAACGCCGCCGAGCTTCTGGCGGGTCTCCTCGACAAACCGCTCCACTGCCTGGCGGTCGCGGACGTCGCAGCGGGCGGCAAAGACCCCGACGCCCATGGCGGTGAGCGCGGCTTCCGTGAGAAGTGCCTGCTCGGTCACGTCGCGTCCCGGCATGTTCACGAAACAGATCGCAACGTGGCAGCCGAGTCGCCCGAACTCCATGGCAATGGCGCGCCCGAGGCCGGTGGCCCCCCCGGTCACGATCACCACCTTGGCGCGCCAACCCTTCCGCACCGGCTGGGGCCGGGGTTCCTCGAGGGTGGCGCCGGAACCCTCGCCGGAATCGTATTCCCAGGACGGCCGGTGGCCGAAACCAAAGGATGGCAATGGCATGGGCTTCGAAGGTACGGCGCCCCGTGGGCGACGGCAAGAAGCGGCACAGCGTCGTCCCCGTTCACCCTTCCCCCCTCCCGGATTACCTTGAGACATGCCCTCCAGAATCGCCTGGGCCCTGGTCGCCCTGGCCGGCGCCACCGGTTGGGGAGTGCTGGCGCTCCATCGCGGCGAGACCATCAATGCCGCCTGGCTGGTTCTCGCCTCCGTCGGTACCTACCTCGCGGCCTTCCGCTTCTATAGCCGTTTCCTCGCCGATCGCGTCATGGGACTCAACGACCGGCGAGCCACCCCAGCCGAGCGCCTGGCCAATGGCCGGGACTTTGTCGCGACGCCGCGCTGGGTGCTGTTCGGCCACCACTTCGCCGCGATAGCCGGAGCGGGCCCGCTGGTGGGCCCCGTCCTGGCGGCGCAGTTCGGCTACCTGCCCGGCACCATCTGGATCGTCTTCGGGGTAGTGCTGGCGGGGGCCGTCCAGGACTTCGTCATCCTCGTCGCCTCGATGAGGCGCGACGGCAAATCATTGGGCCAGATGGCCAAGGAGGAGACGGGGCCCTTTGCCGGAGTTCTGGCGATGGTGGCGGTGCTGGCGATCATGGTTATCCTGCTGGCCGTGCTCGCCCTCGTGGTGGTGAACGCCCTCAAGGACAGCCCCTGGGGGGTCTTCACCATTCTCTGCACGATCCCCATCGCCGTGCTGATGGGATTCTGGATGAAGGTGTGGCGGCCGGGAAGGACGATCGAGGCGTCGCTCGGAGGGGTGGTACTCCTGTTTCTGGCGCTGGTGGGAGGGCGGTACGTGGCGGAGTCGCCGGCGATCGCGCCGTACTTCACCTACTCCGGCCTCACCATCGCGTATGGGATGATCGCCTACGGCTTCATCGCGAGCGTGCTGCCCGTATGGATGCTCCTCTGTCCGCGGGACTACCTCTCGACCTTCATGAAGGTCGGCACCATCCTCCTCCTCGCCTTCGCCATCCTGCTCGTGATGCCGACGCTCCAGATGCCCGCCGTCACCAGGTTCATCGACGGCACCGGCCCCGTCTTCGCCGGCAAGCTCTTCCCCTTCGCTTTCATTACCATTGCCTGTGGCGCCATCAGCGGCTTTCACGCACTCGTGGCATCCGGCACGACGCCCAAAATGCTGGTGCGCGAGAGCGACGCCCGCCTCATCGGTTATGGCGGAATGCTGATGGAGTCGTTCGTCGCCATCATGGCTCTCTGCGCGGCGTCGCTGCTCGATCCCGGCGTCTACTTCGCCATCAACGCTCCGCTTGCCACCCTGGGCGGCAGCGTGCAGTCGGCGGCGGAGGTCATCCGCGGCTGGGGCTTCACGGTCACGCCGGAGACGATCAACTCACTCGCCGCGGAGGTGGGAGAAAAGACGCTCCTCGGGCGCTCCGGAGGTGCGCCCAGCCTGGCGGTGGGTATGGCCCACATCCTCAGCGGCGCGTTCGGACGCGGCTTGATGGCGCTGTGGTACCACTTCGCCATCATGTTCGAGGCGTTGTTCATCCTCACCACGATAGACACCGGCACGCGCGTCGGGCGCTTCATGCTTCAGGAGCTGGCCGGTCACGTCTGGCGGCCGCTGGGGCGCACGTCCTGGTATCCGAGCACACTGGCGGCGTCGGGGCTGGTGGTTGCCGGCTGGGGCTATTTCCTGGAGCAGGGAGTGCTCGATCCGCTCGGCGGGATCAACTCGCTCTGGCCGCTCTTCGGAATCAGCAATCAGCTGCTGGCGGCGGTGGCGCTGAGCGTGGGGACAACTGTCATCATCAAGAGCGGGAAGGCCCGGTATGCCTGGGTGACGCTGCTGCCCCTGCTCTGGGTGCTCGCGGTTACGCTCACCGCCGGCTGGCAGAAAATCTTCGCCGCCGATCCGAGGCTGGGCTTCCTCGCGCACCGCTCGCAGGTCGCGGAGCAGGTGGCGGCCGGGGCCATGCATGCTGCCCGCGGTGCGCGCCTGATGTTCAACGACGGGCTCGATGCGACCGTCACCGCGGTTTTCATGATCGCCACCGTGCTCGTGGTGGCAGCGTCGGCGCGAGAATGGGTGCTGGTACTCACTCGAAGAAAGCCGGCGGAAGCCAAGGAATCGCCATTCGTGGAGACTGCGTATGCGGGTTAGTCTCTCCGCTATCCTGCAGGTGATTCGCCGCGTAGCGGGAATGCCCGACTACGCGGTCTATCTCGAGCACCTGCACAGCCACCATCCCGAGCACCCGGTGCCCACCGAACGCGACTTCTACGATTGGTACCTCAAGAACCGCTACGGAGACGCCCCCACCCGCTGCTGCTGACCCAGCTGGCCCACCCAGTCGGTCAGCCATTTTCCCGTTCGCGAAATCACCGACGAGCTATCGTTGGCCAGGAAGTCGTACCCGCCGCGCGCCAGTTGCGGATCGGCGTAGATCCCGCGCTCACGGGCGCGTGCCCGTGCGTCGAGGAGCGCCTGAAGGCTCTCCGACGTCCCGATCCACAGCAGCGCGTCGGACGCGCGGATGGCCATCCGGGGCGGAATCCCGAAGCTGTCTGGCGCGGCGTACACGCGCGCCATGAGCGGGATGAGCGACGGATCGGTGAAGTACGAGAGCAACGTGAGGTAGCGGACCCTGAACTCCTGGTCCGGGGCGGAAAGGAAGCGGGAGGAAACCGAGTCGGCGGCGCCCGCGCCCAGGCGGCCGAGCACCCAGGCGTCGCCGTGGTCGTAGTCACGGGTGGGGATGCGAGCCAGGATGTCGGCGAGTACCGCCGAATCACCCTGCACCGCGCGACGCCGCTCGAGGATGATTGCCTGGAGCGACGGCTCCACATCTTCGGCCTTGAGGCCGGGATTCTGGGGAAAGGGCATTTCTTGCGTCTCGGCCAGCTTCTGCTCGAGCTTCTTCGCGCTGTCGGCGAATGCCTGGGTTCGAAGCTCGGCCAGGCGAGTCAGAGCGATCAGGCCGCTGCTCCAGTCCCCCGATCCCCGGAGCGCGGCGCCCAGCCGGCGCCAGAGCAGCGCGGGCCGGCGGATTCGCATGATCGCGGCAACCGAGTCTGCGGCAGGCGTGCCGTCGCGCAGCGCCTCATGGAGCTCGGAGTAGGTGGCGCGCGCAGGATCACCGACCCGGATCTGCACCTGGGCGGACGCTCGAGTGACGAGCGCGAGGGAGAGTATCGAGCCCGCCAGCAGGGCGGTTGCGGTCTTCATTCCAGGAGATCTCCGGAGGAATGGTGAATCGTTGCGAGTAAGGTAGCACCGGCCAGAAGTGCAGTCGGGCCAGCCTGCCGGGACATTCTGTCCGCACGACAGTACGAATGCGTTGTCCTGCCGCGACTTCGCTTCACTCAGAACACGGCACGGCGGTTGCTTTTGATGGGAGTCGCACTCTCCCCTTTCCGGAGCAGCAGCCAATGCCTCTCACCATCACGACCCTTCTGACGACCCTCACCGCCACACTCGGCGTCGCCAATCCGGTGGCCGTGCGGCTCGGACCCAGCGACTCGACTAGCATCGGCGGAGTTCCGGTGGTGGAGATTCCGGCGGGGTCCACCGCCTCGTCCACCCTTGCCGTCATCCTGAGCGGGGACGGTGGCTGGGCGGCCGGCGACCGGGCGATGGCCGCCGAACTCGCCGAGAGCGGTGTGGGCGTCGTGGGGATCGACGTGCCGTCGTACCTCCGGGTGAAGCGTACGCCCGATGAGGCGGGAGCGGATCTCGACAGGCTCCTCGAGCACTATCTCCAGACCTGGCACAAGAGCAAGGTGATCCTGATCGGCTATTCGCACGGAGCCGACATCGTTCCGTTCATGGCGTCGCGCCTGCCACAGGACCTCAAGAGCCGGGTGCTGCTTGTCGCCATGCTCGGCCTCTCGTCCAGCGCCAGCTTCGAATTCCACTTCTCCGACGTCGTGGCCGACATCTCCCACCAAGGCGACCTCCCTACCCTTCCCGAAGTCGAGAAGCTGCGCGGCATTCCCCTGCTCTGCGTGAAGGGTGAGGGCGAGCGCCATTCGTTCTGCGACGAGCTGCCCCCTTCGCTGGCCCAGGTGGAGGTTCACCCCGGTGGTCACAGGATTGTGGGAAGCAGGGGCCGGGCCACGGCGGAAATCGTCCTGACGGCGGTCAAGGCGAAAGAAATATGAGGGGTGGGAAGCTCCTCGCTGCTGCCCTGCTTGGAGTAGTGTCGGTCGCAGGGAATGCAACAGAGGGTCATGCGCAGGAGCTGAGTGATCTTACGCTGGTAGAGCGGCCGGCGGATGGACAATGCACCTTGCTGGCCGTGATCCTCACCGGCGACGGCGGCTGGACGACGGCGCATCGAGGGACCTCTCCCGCATCCTCGATCACTATCTCCAGGAGTGGGGATGCTCTCGGGTGCTGGTGATCGGATACTCCCGCGGTGCCGACCTGGCGCCGTTCATGGTGTCCCGGCTGGCACCGCCGCTCAGGGAGCGAGTCGTGTCCGTCACGATGGTCGGGCTCAGTGACGTGTCCAACTTCCAGTATCGGCCCATCGATCTCTTCGCCGATGCTCTCCGCTCCAACGACTACCCGATTCTGCCCGAGGTGGAGAAGTTGAAAGGCACCATGGTCCTCTGCATCTCCGGCGTACGCGAGCGCGGGTCGCTCTGTCCCTCGCTCGATTCCAGCCTCGCACACGTGTCCACCCATCCCGGCGGTCACCGGATGACGCGAGAGGTGGCGGCGAGGATTCTCGACCAGACACCGAACTGAGCGCACCGGCCTGCTTCGTCACGGCGCCCGGCATGCCGCCGTTGATGAGTTTGGACATACCGTCCCCGGCTCGCGAGTTTCCAAGGGATGCCGAGGCGTTGTCCGGGAGTCTACTGGTGTGCACGCTTCCCGAGCCTGGAGCGCCGCCGATGTCCCTCCTCTTCTCTCCCACTCTCGCGTGCCTCGTCACCGCGCTCGCCGTCGCCCAGCCGTCACTCACAGCGGGAGTGCAGGCCCAGGCCGACTCGAACCCCGTGCTCGGACTCCCAGTGGTCGAGGTGCCGACGGGAACGAGCGCGACGTCCACTTTGGGGGTGATTCTGAGCGGGGACGGGGGTTGGGCGGCAGGCGACAAGGCGATGGCGAGCACGCTGGCGGACAGCGGCGTGGCGGTGGTCGGAGTCGACGTCCCGTCCTATCTCCAGGTCAAGCGCACGCCCGACGGCGCGGCAGACGACATGGGCCGCCTCCTTCATCATTACCTCGACGCCTGGCACAAGGACCGAGTGATCCTGGTCGGCTACTCGCACGGTGCGGACATCGTGCCGTTTATCGCTTCGAGGCTTCCCCTCGATCTTCGGAACCGGATCGACCTCATCGCTCTGCTCGGACTCGAATACAATGCGAGCTTCGAGTTCCACCTCGCGGACATCGTGGCCGACATCTCCCATGAGGGGAGCCTTCCGGTCCTGCCGGAATTAGAAAAGCTGCGAGGCATGCCGATCCTCTGCGTGCGGGGCGCCGACGAGGCACACTCGCTCTGCGGGTCTCTCTCTCCCTCGTTGGCGCGCGTCGAGACTCGCCCCGGCGGGCACCGGATTCCCGGGAGCGAGGGGCGGGCTACGGCGGACTTGATCCTCGCGGCCGCTCGATCGCTGCATCGATGAGTTCGGGTTGGCAGGCCCTCACTTGGCCACGACTCCGCCGATGCCGCCGCTGATCAGGGCGGCGATGTTGCCGAGGATTCGGGGAAGCGCGAGGCCGCCCGGCGAAGCCAGGTAGCGCGGCTCCCAGACCGGATCGAATTTCTCCTTGTATTCCCGAAGTCCCTGGAAGTTGTAGAAGTGCTCCCCGTGCTGGTACATGAACGCGCCCACCCTCGACCAGAGCGGCGCCAGCATCCGCCGCTCGAGCCCGGAGAACGGGGCCATGCCGAGCCGAAAGAACTCGAACTGCTGCTCCTTGCCCCAGAGCATCATTTCGGTGAAGAGGAACTGCATGACGCCGCCCGGGGCGTCCGGCGGATAGCGCATCAGGTCCACCGACAGCTCGACTTTCGTGGCGGTGGTCCACACGTTGGCGAACGCGACGATCGCTCCTCGCCGCCGTGCGACCGCGATGGGAAATCGCGAAATGTAGGCCTCGTCGAAACGGCCGAGGGAGAAGCCCTTTTCGCGAGTCCGCTTTTCCTCGAGCCAGGCGTCGGAGATCGCCCGAAGCTCCGGAAGCACCGGCGTCACCGCTCCCACCGGGATCACTTCGAAAGTCACGCCATCCCGTTCCATCTGGCGCTGGGTGCGCCGGAGGGCGCGGCGGCTGGCGCCGTCGAG
This sequence comes from Gemmatimonadales bacterium, assembly GCA_050733115.1. GTDB lineage: Bacteria > Gemmatimonadota > Gemmatimonadetes > Gemmatimonadales > GWC2-71-9 > CAVVWJ01. Next base: position 289 of record JBOHSC010000480.1, on the reverse strand, counting down.
CGAGAAGCCGGCAAGCGGAACCCTGGCTTCCTCACCGAGCTTGAGCAGGGTAAGCCCCAGATCGATATAGAGCGGCAGATGGTCCACGCCGATTTCATAAAACACGGTCCAGCCGCCCTGGCGGTCGGCGAGCTCGCGGAATCGCCACGCCAGCTCCACCTGGTCGGCCGACGGTCCAACTGGGTCGCCGAGTGCCACCCAGCTCCGGCCTTCGACCCCGTACATGAGGAAGCCGTTCCCGCTGTCAGTGAAAAGGAGGGCCTTGTCTCCGAGCAGCGCGAGGTTGGTC
>JBOHSC010000479.1:0-3284 GCA_050733115.1 Gemmatimonadales bacterium | reverse complement strand
GCCTCGCTGAAGGAACCATGAGTGCCCTGAATCGCCACGCGCATACGTGCAGTCTCCCGGGTTGGAAAAGCAAAACGCCCCGCCGGACCAGTCCGGCGGGGCGTCGATAGGTCAGGTGCGGTGAGCGCTACGAAACGCTTCCGACACCGGACGGGCATCGCGCCGCGCCGGCATTGGTAAAGTAGAAAGCGAAGTAGCTGAGTTGCGCCATGAATCGAACCTACGCGCCGGAGATCGCCTTTGTCAAGCGGGTTATCTTTTGCCTTCCGTGATTCCTCGCGCCGCCGCAACCACCTTCGCCTGCCTGCTGGCCGTCTTTCCGGCCGCCGCGCAGAGCCTCCCCGCATTCATCCCCATCAATCCGGTGGCGGCCTCCCGGTCGGGGGTCTATTTCCAGCCCTACCGGCCGCCCGCTTCCGGCAAATGGACGACCTCGATCGCGCTCGACTACGCCAGCACGATCGAGGTGAACGAGCGGGAGGTGGCCAGGTACACCCTCGACAGCGAGATCCTGCGTCTCCGCCTCGGACTCGGCCGAGACATCGGGCCACGAGCCTTCGTGCTGGCCGGCGCCGAGGTGGGCGGAGCCTATGCCGGCTTTCTCGACGGGTTCCTCAACTGGTATCACCACACCCTGGGGTTCAGCATCCCCGAACGGGAACGGGGTCCGGACGATCGCTTCCTCTACCAGATCACTCTCCCCGATGGAACCACCCGGATTCGCGCACCCAGCGATCTCTTCCTCGGCGATCTGCGATTCGGGGTCGGCTACAGATTCGGGCGGTCGCTGCAAACGGTCGTTTCGGCGACCCTGCCGACGTCCACGGCGCCGGATGGCTATGGCCGAGGTGTCGTGTCGCTGAGTCTCCTCAACACGGTGCGCGTGCAGCCGACCCGGCGCCTCGTTCTCGAGGGAGGGCTGGGATTCGGATACGCGGCCTCGCATGGAGATCTCGAGGGAGTGCAGCGGGAGACATTCGCATCGGCCAGCGGGGGCGGACGCTATCGATTCTGGGGCCGCCAGTCACTCTTCGCCACGGTCTTCTATCACAGCCCCTATTACCGGAACACGACCCTTCCCAGTCTCGATCGCAGGGAGCTCTCGCTCGACTTTGGATGGCTGCTTGCAACGCGGGGTGGAGCGGGTTGGCGTATCGGGCTTACTGAGGATCTGGAACCGGGGGGCCCGGCGATCGACCTGATCTTCCGGCTGGGGCGCGACTTCTAGGCTGTGGGGAGGCCGCCGACCTTGCCGTCGGCAAAGAGGAACTGCTCCATGTTGCGGAAGAGGAACTCCTTGGACTTCGGATCACGCAGGTTCAAGGCGTAGTGGTTTATGAGCTGCTGCTGAGTCTTGAGCCACTCCCCCCAGCATACCCCGCAAATCTGCTCGAAGGCCCGCTTGCCCAGCTCGTTCTGAAATGGCTGGAAAGCCATCCGGTCGCGGTCGATTCCGCACCGGGTGCACTGAACGGAATTCATCGTCGCAAGATAGGCCGATCGCGGAATGTGATCCAGTCCACGGGCAACCAATGGCCGCCCTGTTACGTTCAGCCTATGGGGTGAGTCGCTGTTGTCCCTCACCGCGGCGAAGGGTCCTGGCGCCGGTGGCGGTACCAAGGCCAACGCCAATGCCGAAGACGATGGCGGTTCCGGCCTTGAGCAGAGGTAGTAAAGCCAATGGCCACACAATGATAGCAGCTACCACACCGGCCAGGAGTGGGGCGAACGGGGAGTAGACGGCGTCCACGAAACGAAGGCGGCCACGAACAAAATTCCGGGCCAGAAAGTAGCCCGCAATGCCTGCGACGATGGCGATAAGTAGGGGCAGCATGGTGCGACTCCATGAACGGGGAAGAGTTTCGTGTTGCACTACGAAACGTGTCCTGAAAAGATTCAGTCCACGGATGCAGATCGGTGAGAAATGCGCTACTGTGAAGAACGTATCGCGGGTGTGTCAATGATCGTGTCCTGTCCGATTCCCTCAGGAACGGAGGCCACCGATGCCTAGACATCCGACGGTGCAGGTGCCCAACATCGGCCCCATGGACCATGCGTGGGATCTGTTGGGCGAATGGCAGGCGGAGTTCGAGCTTCCCGAGACGGAAGCTCCCATGCACGGGAAGGTAATGTTCCGGTCGTGGACCGACGCCGAGCTGCAGCTCGATCCGGTGGAGGCCGCGATCGCGGGGATTCCCTCGAGCGTTCCGCTGGAGCGGGCGAGCGAGATTCATCTGACCGACGCAGGCGGCGGCGCCCTCCAATGGGTGTTGCATGCCCCCTCGACGAACTGGTCGTTGCAGGCGACGATGTGGCCGGGGTCGCTCCATCTGTTCGTGCACGATGCCGACGATGACGAAGAGCAGCTCTACCGTGCCCGTGCCACGCGAGACCAGGATTACTATCTGAGAAAGTATCCTCTCGACGACGAATAAGCTGGAAAGCAATGGAACTGAGAGAAATACCAGTACAAGTGAAAGGTTTCGGCGCCCCCCCGGCGGCCGCGGTGGTCGACATCGCGGTGTTGTCGGGGGTGGACCGTTTGAAGCGGGCCGGGATTATTCTCGGAATATCCCTCGCTGTCGCGCTGATCGCGATTCCCATTCCGCTGGTCCACTTCATCCTGGTTCCCGGGGCGCTGATAGCGGGGTTCATCCTGGCCGGATACCGGCTCACGCAGTCGGAAATCTTCCAGCGCGTGGTCGGGAAGTGCCCATTCTGCGGAACGGAGCAGACCTTCCCCATCATGGGAAAATTCAGGCTGCCCAAGGGCGCGTACTGCTCCAAGTGCGGGCGGGAGCTTTCCCTCGACGCCTCGTGAGCGCGCCGGCCTGACTATCGCCTCACCCATCGGCGGATGGCCCAGACGCCCCAGATCCAGGCCAGCCAGCTCAGCAGCAGCAGCTTCCCTATTCCGCGCCAGGTCTCCCACACGACGCCAACCGGCGTGAGCCAGAGGGGCCACCTGCTGTCCGCACGGAGGTGGTGCCGCTCGACCACCTGCACCGCCGGAAATCCGTCACGGAGACGGGTGAGAATCCTGCCGCACGGGTCTCCTCCGGCGCGCCAGCCGGGCGCCCGGACCAGATTCCATACCAGGCTCGTGGCGCCCCACCCATGGCTGTCGCTCACGCCGGCCACGAAACGATTGCGCCGCCGGGCGAGCGCAACGACCGAGTCACGGTGGACTCGGCTGAATTCCGCGGCCTTCGGCGACGCATTCACGATCTCGAGGCCGTCGGTGCCCGAGAGGACGAGGGTGTCGAGGCGGCCCCAGTGGTTTC
>JBOHSC010000478.1:0-2664 GCA_050733115.1 Gemmatimonadales bacterium | reverse complement strand
GGCGTGTGCTTCACCAGCCAGTCGATGGTGTCGTAGGTGTCGGTGGAATGATCGACGGGGGTGGGGTTCTGGGGGCCGTGGAGCGGCCGGTTCATGACGTAGTCGCCCTCGGAGCCGTACTTCCCGCGGACGTCCTGGACGACGCGGATGTAGCCGCCCTCGACGATCACCTCGGTGGCGTTGTCGTAGCCGGTGAGGATCGGCCCCAGGTGCGCGCTCTGGGCGTGGGTGGTAAGCTCGTCGGCGCTGTAGGGTGTGCGGGTGAGGAGGATGGGCGCGCCGTGGGCCCCTTTGGGCACGATGACGACGGTGTGCAGCTTGACCCCGTCACGCATCGGGATCATCACCTCGCGGCGCTCGTAGTCGAAGCCAGCGGTGGCGGGCCGGAGGGTGTCCGGTGTTTCGCTCGGCAGCGATGTCGGGTTCTGGGCGACGGTGCGGGTTGGGGCGATGCAGAGCAGTGCTGCGAACAGAGGTACCAGCGAGAGCGGCGCGGCGGCGCGGTCGAACAGCGGCATCGGGCATTCCTTCGAGAGTGGGAGGGCGCTGCAGGCAAGATGTGGGGAGGAAGGCGGTCAGTCCAGCAATAGGAGTGACCGGCGGTGTCTGGCCGGGGCCGGCCAGCGTCATATAGGGTAACCACAACTCTCCCATCCGCAGGCGGCCTCGACCATGCGCCTCACCCTGCTGGAATCCGACCGGAGCGCTCTCCGCTCCGCGGAGTACGCCACCGTGAGCATCGTGGCGCACATAGCCGTGATATGTCTCGCCTTGGCTACCACGACGGGCACCTTTCGCCTTCCGACCACCGAGCGCGAAGCCCGAGTCCTCTTCCTGCTGCCGCCCGACCGGGTCGATGCGCCAAAGCGCGAGTCCGACATCTTCCTGCCGGGGAGACCCGGCTCAGGCCTGGACCAGGGAGGCCAGCTCCCCGCCGAAGGGGAGGGGCGGCGTCTCGAGGCCACCTCCAGCCGGGCCCGCCACCGGGGCGAGCGAAGCGCGGCCCGGAGCGATGAGCCTTTCGGCCCGGCCGCCTTCCTGACGGACAGCGTCTTCAGCGTACTCCAGGTGGACCAGATGGTGGAGCGGTTCGAGGGCAGCGCGGCCCCGGTCTATCCACCCGAGCTGAGCGCGCGCGGGACGGAAGGCCAGGTCGAGGCGGCGTACGTGGTGGATACGACGGGCCGGGTAGACATGGCGACCATTCAGGTAATGCGGAGCGACGATCCCCGCTTCACCGAGTCCGTTCGTACGGCGCTCGGCGAGACCCGGTTCCGGCCGGCAATTCGGGCGGGGAAGGCGGTGAGGCAGCTGGTGCAGCAGCGGTTCCGGTTCAAGCTGGCGACGTCGGAGGGGGGCGTTGGCCGGAGCCTTTGAGGCACCGCTCCAGCAACCTCGTCTCGCCGATCCCCTCTGCCCACGTGGCGAACCCGATGGTGGGGCCGTGCCACTCCAGCTCGTCCACGTCCCGGAACAGCGGCGCGTCGGTTCTGAGCGTCGCGAGATTCTTGAACAACAATGCCCGGTCCCGGTCCTTCCCCAGCACGCTGGCAGGAAATGATTCGATCGGGCCGTACTGGTTCAGCAGCCGCGCCGCCGTGACCCGGCCTATCCCTGAAATGCCCGGATATCCATCCTGAGCGTCCCCGACCAGGGCGAGCAGATCGGGGATGAGCGCGGGCTCCACCCCGAATTTCTTGCGCACGCCCTCCGCATCGCGGATTTCCGGGCCCCGGCGAATCACCTGCACCACCTGGTCGCCCCGCACGCACTGCGCGAGATCCTTGTCGTTGGCCCAGATGCAGACCTTCTCGACGCGGTCGTCTTCCGAGGCGATGCGTGCGGCCGACGCCAGCGCATCGTCGGCCTCCAGCTCGATCATCGGCCATACCGCGATGCCCATCAGCGCGAGTGCGTCCTCGAGGGGGACGAACTGGGCGCGGAGCGCGGGCTCGATGCCCTCACCCGTCTTGTAGTCGGGCCAGAGGTCGTTGCGGAAGGACTCGATGACGTGGTCGGTGGCGACGCCGAGGTGGGTGGCACCCTTCTCGATCATTTCCAGGACGGAGTTCAGCAGGCCCACGACGGCGCCGAGGGGTTTGTCCTTTCCCTGGTTGAAGCGGCGCTGGCCGTAGAAGTGGCGGAAGAGCTCGTAGGTGCCGTCGACGACATGGACGATCATCAGATGGGGCGGAAGAGCTCCGCCAGTCCGAGGGAAAACGGCGCCGCCGCGCCTGCGGGATGCCCCACGATCCGTTCCTGCTCGAGCAGGGGGAACGAATCGGCGGGAGTCCAGACTTCTACCCGTCGCTCGTCCGGGTCCACTATCCAGTAGAGGGGAATTCCGACTTCCTGGTAACGGCGGCGCTTGATGAATCGGTCGTATCGGGCACTGGATGGGCTGAGGACTTCCGCCACCAGCAGCAGATCGGTCATTCTGGACCAGTCGAGCGTCCGCGCCTGTTCGAGGGTCACCACGAAGACATCGGGCGAGACGAGCACATCGGGGGCCCAGGAGATATCGGCTCTCGACCCGAGTACCACACCGACAGGATACTGCGCCAGCCAGGTGGCGATCGCCGACAGCAAGCGCTGCTGAACGATCTCATGCCACGGGCTCGGTGCCGGGGTCACGAGCAGCTCTCCGTAGACGACCTCGTAGCG
>JBOHSC010000477.1:0-4718 GCA_050733115.1 Gemmatimonadales bacterium | reverse complement strand
CGCGGCCCAGGCACGTGCCGATTCCACCTTTGCAGCAATCATCTCCATGGCAGACTCGGTGCAAAGGTCTGGGAAGAAGGGCAGCAAACCCCAGGCAGGGGGTTCGCCCGCTGCTTCCGTTCTTCGAGCCATCCGAGCGAGTAGGGACTCAGCGCGAAAGGGGCTGGTAGGCGATAGCGTGCCCAGGCACAAATAGGGTCTGAACCTGGCTTGTGATCTGGGCTTCAAGAGTGGTGAACGAGCTGATGGAGAGATAAGGGTATCCGGGATGCAAGTACCCCTCCTGTGCAAAAGGTGTGCGAACTTCGCTTGCACATCCTGCCCATTTTCGTGCCTTCCAGTGAACATCCTGCACGCCACACCCCCGATTTCCGCTCTGAAATGTGCGGAATGTTCACCACCTGGCCTTTCCGCTTAAGCATCTACAAGCCGAACGTTCGCATGGGCCGTGCCCCTGGCCGGGGAGCCGATTGCATGCCCGATAGGGCTGCCTGGCCGCAGCGGCGCCACCACGTACGGTGGTTGTCATCTTGGAGCTACTCGGCAACAAGGCCCAGGAATGCCTCAATTCGTGCCAGGAAGGCCGCACCAGGCATTCTTTGCTCGCTCTCCCATCTCCAGAGCGTAGCCGGATCAACGTCCAGAATACGGGCGGCCGCTTGGCGGGAGAGCCCTCGGACGGTTCGGGTAACGGTCAGCTGTTGGACGATGGAGCCAGGTGCAGCGAAGGGGAGGTATCCCAGGAACAGGATGATCCCGGGTACAGACCGGATGGCAGGGGTGGTCCGGTTCAGCTCCCAGTTTGTGACGGTAGTTGTGTCGACGCCGAGCCTGTAGGCGACCTCTCGCTGCCGCAGACCCAAGTCGAGCCGCCGCCTGCGCAGGTGATCTCCAATTATTGCAAGGACTTGCGGGTACGAGCGGGGAAGGGGGCGCGCGGCCGTCAGACAGAGATGGCAGAAAGGCAACGCAGGGGTGTCCCTGCGGATACCACGGCACTCCGAGGCACGGTTGCCGTTGCGCGCCGGTCGAGGTGGAGCGCTATCGCTCGCGCGTCTCCGGTCCGCTGCTCGACCGCATCGACATTCACCTGGAGGTGCCCGCGGTGGCCTGCCGCGACCTGGCTCCCCAGCCCGGCGATGAGCCGAGCGCCGCCATCCGGGCGCGGGTAGACCGTGCGCGGGTGGTTCAGCGCGAGCGATTCCGCGGGCAGGCGGGCGTCTATGCCAACGCCCACATGGCCGCCCGCGACATCCGGCGGCATTGCGCGCCGTCCCCTCCGGTGGAGCAGCTCCTGCGCGACGCCGTCAACCGGCTGGGTCTTTCGGCGCGCGCGTATCATCGCGTGCTCAAGATCGCCCGTACCATCGCCGATCTCGAAGGTGCGCGCGAGCTGAACGTCGCCCATGTGAGTGAAGCCATTCAGTATCGGAGTCTGGATCGGAGTCCCGCGGGGCACTGAGCGAAACGCAAGCCGAATCGTCAGCGCGCCACGGTAAACGGCAACGCGTAGGCGGTGGCGTCCCAGCTCAGCGTCAGCACCCCACCGCTATCGCGGGGAGCGATGGCGATGGTGAACTCATCGAGCGGAACGGGAAGGGTGTCGCGGAGGAGGTCGAGCCGCAGAAGATCCTTCGACGCATCGTATTCGGTGCCCCACTGGCCCGTCTGCCGGTTGACGATCAGCTTGGCCCCCGTAGGCTCGGGCAGCACCCAGAGGGTGTACGAGCCGGCCGGAATGACCTGATGTTCGACGTGCAGGTTGGCATCGGTGGTGAACTGGGTGGCGGCGTTGGCGCCGGCCCGCCATACCCTGCTCCACGGCACCACGCCGCCGAAGATCGTCCGCCCGCGCTTCCACGGCCGCCCGTAGTCTACCACCAGGTGGGCCCCGGCCACCTCCGCCTTCACCGTGTCTCTCGGGGAGAGCTGGCCCGCCGGGCCGCGGGATGCTTCCGCCTGCGCGAAGGCCGTGGCGAAGGCGCCCACGTTGACCTCCCGCACCCTGGTCACCATCACCTTCTGCGTCGTCTCCCGGCCGTCGAGGCCAAGGAGACGGCCGTGGCGATCCACCCGGCCGTACAGCGGGTCGCCGAAGAAGCCCACGACCACGGAGTCCTTTCCGCGGCGTACAACGTATGACGGCGATGCCCTTGGCGAGCCCAGTGCCAGCCAGTCGAATGCCACGCTGTCCCGCTTTTCACCGTATGCCTGGAGGATGGCTTGCTCGACCAGCGAGGCGGAGAACGCCGAGAGCGGCACCGCGCCGGGCCGGGCAGCAATACGGAGAGTCCGAGTGCTGTCATCGAGCGTCAGGGTGAGGTCGGCGCTGTCGCCCTTGAAGACCATGGCGCCCGTGGCCGGCGGGCCGGCATTGTGATTGAGTGGACGAATCGTCAAATCGAATCGGGTCATCCGGCCGGTCGAGTCGAGCGCAGCGATGAAGTGGACCCGGCGCGCGAAGGGGACCCGCACGGCGATCTCACTCTCGAGCGCGGTGGCCGACCGGCGGTACTGCTCGACGGCGATCGTGTCGCCGCCGAGCCGGATGATGAACCCGGCCATCTCGCCGCGCGCCTGTGCCACCACCGCGACATGCGTGATGCAGGAGAGTGCGACGGCGAGGATGATGGTGCGGGGGCCGCTACCCATCACGCCCGTACGTCTCTGCCTTGCGGGCGGTTTCCTGGCAGCGATTCATTCGTCGCCCGTATCGGGCCGGCGGCGCTCCCGCTTGATCGACGAGCGCCGGCGCTTGCTCTCCAGGCGCTCGGCCTTGGCCGCCCTCGTGGGACGGGTGGCTCTTCGCCGCTTGGGGACGTACAGCGCCTCGGCCACGAGCTCCCGAAAACGCTCCGTGACCGCTTCGCGGTTGCGGAGCTGACTTCTCGATCCGCTCGACACCAGCCGGAGGCGGCCGGTGGTATCGAGCCGGGTTGCGAGCCGCCGGAGGATCCGCACCCGCTGCTCCTCGGACAGTGAAGGAGACGCCGTCACATCCCACCACAACTCGATGCGGGTGGACGAGGTATTGACGTGCTGCCCGCCGGGCCCGCCGGAACGCGAGGCGCGATACTCGAGCTCGACGAGAGGGAGCCTAAATTGGGGCGTGATGGCGAGGGACGAAGCGTCATCCACCACAATTATCTAACGGAGCGCCGCGCGTCCCGCAAACCTGCTTCCGTTGCCCTGTGATAGCATTACGTTACTGCCCTATGACGGACCTCGACGCACTACGCCGACACCTCCGCGGATTCGAGCGTGTGATGCTCGGCTACTCCGGCGGGGTGGATTCCGCCCTCCTCGCGGTGGTCGGCCGCCAGACGCTCGGTCCCGACCGCTTCCTTGCGGTCATCGGACGGAGCGCCTCGTATCCGCAAGTCCAGTGGCGCGCCGCGGTGGAGCTGGCCCGGCGGTTCGACGTGCCGCTTCTCGAGGTCGAGACCCGCGAGATGGCCGATCCGAGGTACGTCGCCAATCCCACCAACCGCTGCTACTTCTGCAAGTCGGAGCTCTGGGGCCGCCTGGGGGAAATTGCCGCGGAGCGCGGGTTCGACGTCATCATCGACGGCACCAACGCCGACGATCTCGGCGAGCACCGGCCCGGCCTCCGGGCCGCGGCGGAGCGGGCCATTCGCTCGCCGCTGGCCGAGCTCGGCTGGAGCAAGGCCGCGATCCGGACGGCGTCGCGCGAGCTCGGGCTTCCCGATTGGGATGCACCCGCCGCGCCTTGCCTTTCGAGCCGCGTGGTGTACGGACTCGAGGTTACGCCGGAGCGACTCCGCCAGGTGGAAGACGGAGAGGCATTTCTGCGGTCGGTCGGCGTCGGGGGCAGCCTGCGCGTACGCCATCACGGCGACCGCGCGCGGCTCGAGGTGACCACTGACGAGATGGACGTCGTCACCAACGTCTGGACTGCGGTCGAGGCGTATTTCACCGGCCTCGGCTTCACTTCGGTCGAGCTCGATCCCGCGGGATACCGGCGCGGAGGACTGCTTGCACTGACCTCTCCGGGCTCCGCCTGATGCGACTGTTCGCCGCTGTTCCCGTGACGGAGCCCGCGCGCTCGGAGATTCTCGGCCTGCTCGCCCGGCTCCGCGCCAACGGCTGGCCGGTGCGGTGGGTGGGCGATGAGGGATTGCACCTGACACTCAAGTTCTTCGGTGAGGTGGCGTCCGACCGGCTCGACGTCATCGCCGAGGCAGTGCGATACGCCGGGCGGGGCGCCGTTCCGCTGGCACTCCGCCTCGACGATCTCGGCGCCTTTCCGAGCGCCCAGCGCCCGCGGGTGCTCTGGGTGGGTCTCGAGGCGCCCCCCGGGCTCGAGCTGCTCCAGGACCGGATCGAGCGCGGCGGCGAGGCGATCGGCTTCCCGCCCGAGGGTGCGCCATTCCAGCCGCACATCACCCTCGGCCGCGTGCGCGAGGGGCAGCGCTGCCCGCCCGGCGCTCTCGACGAGTATGAGGGCTCGTTCGAGCACGTATCGTTCACCGGCGAGCAGGTGATCCTGTACGAGAGCGTTCTCACTCCCAGGGGCCCTCGCTACGAGCCGCAGCTCACGCTCGACCTCGGTGCATCATGAGTCATCGCGTTCTCATCGTCGACGATGAAGCGGGGATCCGCCTGGCGCTCAAGCAGGTGCTCGAGTATGAGAACCTCGAGGTGCGCGTGGCGTCGTCGGGCGGCGAAGCCATCTCGGTTTACACCGAGTTCAGGCC
>JBOHSC010000476.1:0-4380 GCA_050733115.1 Gemmatimonadales bacterium | reverse complement strand
CCGCGAGGGTGAGGGAGACGATTGCCGGTCGGGCGGCTTAGAGCTGCTCCACGATTCCCCAGACCACCAAGGGCATCATGATCTCATGGTGCCCGGTAATGAGATACCCGGCACCACCGGCCAGCGTCGGGCGCCGCACCACGTTCATGGCCGGCCGGTAGTGTCGCTGCATGTCGAAGTCGGCGGCCATGAATCCGGCCGGCCGGCCGCCCTCCAGATTCCGCGCGACCGCTAGCGCCTTCAGGAACACCTCGGGCAGCACCACCGCACTCCCCCAATTGAGCACCGCGCCACCCTGATCGATCGAAGGCAGCGAGCCGGCAAGGCGACGAAAGTCCCGGTGGCTGGTGGCGCCGATCGCGGCTCCGTCGGCCGACGGGTGCTGATGGATAATCTCGGCCCCGACGGCGGCGTGTACGGTAACGGGAACGTCGTGCTCGAGGCAGAAGAGCAGCACCGAAGCTTCCCGTCCGGGAAGAGGCGAACGCCCCGCGAGCGCCCGTGCGAGACCCTCGCCCATCCCCTGGCCGGCGGCGGCCGCGGCGGCGATGGCGGCGTTCATCTCGCGTCCGGTCTCCTCGGCCATACCGAACGTGCCATCGGCGAGTCCGCTCTCGACGTCCTCGCTGGTGCCTCCGAAGGCGGCCAGCTCGAAGTCGTGAATTGCCGCAGCGCCGTTGAGCGCGATGTGCGACACCACCCGTCGCTCGATGAGGGTGCGGATCAGCGGGCCGAGGCCGACCTTGATTACGTGGCCGCCGAGGAGCAGCACCACGCCGCGGCCCGCTTTTGCGGCGGAAGCGACCCGGTCGACTATTGCGTGGAGATCTCGCGCGGCGAGGACATCGGGAAGGCTCGAGAGAAAAGCCGAAAAGGAGCGGCTGGCGCCGGGGGGAGATGCCATGAGCGACGCGTCGACCTTGTTGCGCCGACCCGCGACCGGGATCGTCTTGAGACGACTCAGGTCCGCCTCGCGGTAGGTCACGCTCAGTTGCTCGAGGCGGAGGTCGAGGAGCCCGCTCCGGGGAGGACCATCTCCCGCAGTCGAAGGGTGATGGTGCCGAAGGGGAACTTGGTGCGGATCTGGACGGGAAGCCGGCGGTGGTCGTCGGTGAGCCAGATCCGGGTGTCCGACCGCTTCGAGAAGAGCCCCTTCGTGTCGATGACGGGATGGAGGACGAGGCAATTGACCTCGCTGCCGTCGGGGAGGTCCATCTTTTCCCGCTTCACGACTTCGATCGTCACCGGATTCTTGTCCTTCCGGAAGTAGCGAGCGTATTCGTACTTCTTGCCCACCTCCAGCGGCGTGATTCGTACGAAGTAAAAGAATGCCGCGTCATCGAGCGGATCGGGTGGCGTCGCCTCGGTCTTGTCCTTGCCGGTTTCGCGGAAGAATCCCGAGTCGGCGTAGATCTCGTAGGCTCGATGGGTCGACTTGTTGTTTTCCACGAAGTCCTGCACGAACCGGCGCGACTCGAAATCACGGGTGTCCACCCACGATTCGAGCACGTCGTCGAGAGAGTAGAACACCGTCTTGCCCTGAAGGCGGAACTTGAAGCGAAAGGTCTCCTCTCCGCGGATCGAATCCTTGGCGGCCACTTCCAGCGTACCCGAGCCGAGCGAGATCATCCCGAGCTTGGCGGTGTAGGTCAGCTTCTCGCCGACGGCGAAGGGATAGGCCGCACTGTCGGGAGGGGTGCCGCCACCCTGAAGCAGGGTGAGCGCGACCGCGAGCGTCTTCATCACGACACCGCCTCCGCCTGCCGCTCCGCATCTCGCCGGGCAGCCGGTTCCTGAGGGGCGGGCGCAATGGGAGCGGCGCGCAGAGTGGCTCGGGCGGCCCAGAGGGCGTTGGCCTCTTCCCACACGTCAACCCGTGTGGGGCGGCCCCGCAGGTCGTGCCGCTCGGACGAGGGCAGCGCCTCGACCCTCCGCGCGTAGCGGGCCGTTCTCCAGTAGAGCTCGGCGTTGGCGGCCCAGTCATCGGAGACGAGCAGCGATCCCGACTGGCTGCGGATTGCGTTCCTGAGCACGACGAGCCGGAAGATCGCGTAGCCGGAAACGATGTCCCTGACCCCGGGTACCGAGACCACGCCACGCAGGAGGAGCGGCGCGTAGTGCCGCAACCAGCGCTGCCCCCTCGATGGCTCGCCCTCGAGCCTTCCTTCCGCGACCACGACGTCGGCGCCGCTGTCGACGCGGCGGACCAGATCGGGAAGGGTATGAGGATTGTGAGCGAAATCGGCGTGCATCAGCACCGCGGCGTCGCGCTTGGGCCGATCGGTCAGCTCGACCGCCCTCCGAAGCAGCGTTTCCACCGACGCGGCGTACCCCCGCCGTTCGGCGTGGCGCAGAATCGTGAGCGGGAGAACTCTCGCGTACGGCTCCAGCACGTCCGCCGTGGCGTCGGTCGAGCCGTCGTCAAGAACCAGGAGCTGATACTCCCGTGGAAAGCCGGCGAATACTTGCCGGATCTTCCAGAGGAGGAGCCCCACGGTGGTGGCTTCGTTATGGCTTGGTATGCAAACGTAAATCATGGCCCGTCAAGGAAATGAGGCGCAGGAACGATAAACCGATAAAACGTCCTCTGCCATGCGCCTCGCGGTGAAGCGCTGGACCGCCGTGCTTGCCCGGTCGATCAGCGCGGCTCTCAGGGTCGAGTCGGTCAGGGCGCTGCGGACAGCATCAGCCAGGGCGGCAAACTCTCCCGCCGGCACGAGCAGCCCGCCGCCGCCGGATAGCATCTCGGGAATGCCGCCGGCAGCTGTGGACGCAACCGGGATGCCAATGGCCATCGCGTCCAGAACCGTCGTTCCCAGGCCCTCTTGGCTCGAGCTCATCACGTAGACATCGGCGTCCGCGATGAGACGCACGGGCTCGGGAATGTGACCCAGCAGGTGGACGTGTCCGCCGAGCCCCAGCTCCTCCCGCAACAGTTCGATGCCCGGGCGGAGCGGCCCCTCCCCGGCAATCACCCAGTGAAGGCTGGGCATCGAGTCGCGCAGCGCGCGGGCGGCGCGGAGAAGCGTAGGATGGTCCTTGTGGCCCACGAGCGCTGCCACGTTGGCCGCGATCGTCGCGTCGGCGGGAAGGCCGAGCCGGGCGCGAACGCCGAGAGAAGGTGTTGCCCGCGCGTCTTCCAGGGAAATCCCCGACGGGACGATCGCCACCCTGTCCGCGGCGATGCCGTCGGCCGCGAGGACATCCGCCACTGCGCGCGAGATTGCGATCACCCTCTGCGCTCGTCTCCAGAAGCCACCGCGCCGCAGGTGGAAATCCACCCGGCGGGTGGCGACGAACGGCTTGCCTGCGAGACCGGCAGCGATCCCCGCCAGCGTCACCGCGTGCGCGTCGTGGGCATGGAGAAGGGATGCCCCGACGCGCAGCTCACCGAGTGCCGCGAGGACGACGCGCGGGTCGATCCCCACCGTCCACCTAACCTCACGTACCCGCACATTGTCGCCGGTGAGGCGCCGCGCCAACTCGGTCCCTGCTCCAGTGACCACCGTCTGCTCAACGCCCATGCGCGTGAGCTCGCGTGCCAGCAGCCAGATCTGGCGTTGTCCGCCGCGCCATTCCCGGCCGGACGCGACGTGCACCACCCGGGCGGTCACGTACCCGGCACTGCCTCCGACGTCGCGCCTTCGACGGCTCTGCCGAAGGCGGGCGCACCTCCTCTCCGCGTCACGTCCGTCAGCAGCGTGCGGAGCTCCGCGAGGCTGAACGGCTTGTGGAGGTAGGGGCGGTCGAGCGTCTCGAGAAAGGCGAGGGTGTCGCCTCGCACGGTGTCGCCGGTGCTGAAGACGATCCGGTCGGCCATCGACGGGTGGCGCCGCACGATCTCCTCGTAGAACTCGCGGCCGCCGAGTCGCGGCATCCGCAGATCGGAGATTACCAGATCGAAGGTCTCATCGTCCATGAGGGCAAGCCCCTCGACACCATCGCGGGCGATGACCGGGATGTGCCCCCAGGCCTCGAGTGTGGCGCGCATGTAGTGGAGAATGTGGGGCTCGTCGTCTACCACGAGCACGCGGAGGCGGCGCGCCGGGGGGCGGTCGCCCGAATCGGGCGGCGGCGCCGCCGGCTGGGTGGCGAGCGGGAGCTGCACGGTGAAGATGGACCCGCGGCCCTCCTCCGTGGTGAGCAGAATCCGGCCGCCGTGCTCGCGAACGATGCCCTGGCTGATCGAGAGGCCGAGTCCGGTTCCTTCGCCTTCGGGCTTCGTGGTGAAGAAGGGCTCGAAGACCTGGGTGGCGAGCGACTCCGACATTCCCGGGCCGTCGTCGATCACTTCCACCGCGATGCCGTCGAGCCACGGCCGAGCCCGCACCACGATCGTGCCGGGGCGTCCCGACGACGCGATGGCCTGCGCAGCGTTAT
>JBOHSC010000475.1:0-7081 GCA_050733115.1 Gemmatimonadales bacterium | reverse complement strand
CGACGGCACCGTCATCCTCGTAAGCCACGACCGGGCGCTTCTCCGGGGCCTCACCACCCGTACCTGGATCCTGCACGACGAGCGAATCTCCGACTTCCCGGGCGGCTTCGCCGAATGGGAGACGGTGAGCGCCGAGCGCGCTCACGCCGCGGCCGTCGCCGCCGCCGAGTCGGAGTCGCTGCGACGGGTGAAGGACCGCAAGCAGACGCGCAGGCCGGAGGACAGCCGCAAGCGTGACGAGGTATCGGCACGGAGGGCGGCGGAGCGCGAGGTGGCGGCGGCGGAAGCGGAGGTCGCCCAATGGGAGGGACAGGTCTCGAAGCTGGGCGCCGAGCTGGAGAATCCCGACCTCTATCTCACCGGCGATGGCGCCATCCGCGCCGGCGAGATCGGGCGAGAGCTGGAGACCGCCAAGGGAGAGCTCGAGCGGGTGTTCGGCCGATGGGAAATCGCAACGCGACAGGTGGAAATGGGTGAGGCGTAACGGCTGCAAGGGCCTGCTTGCAGGCGGCAGCAGCGATGGGTATACTGGCGGCCCCTGAGTGTCAGGGCACAGCCTCCCGCCGCCGCGCTTCCCTCTAATCCCGTTCTCGAGTTGACCTCCTGGACGCGGGTCCACCTCGCCAGCCTGATCGTCGTGCTCGCCCTCTCGTTGCCGGCCGGGGCGGTACCCGCACAGGCTCCGGTGGCGGGCTCCGATTCGACGGTCCGGCGCCTGTCGGTTCGGCTGGCGCCCGAGTGGCGGCAGCGCCTCACCGATCTGGCGCGACTGCCGCTGGTGGCCGGGACTGCTCCGGGCGGAGCACCCACCACGCTCCCGCTCGGCCAGGTGGCGACGATTACCCAGGGCCTCGGCCCGGCACAGATCGACCACTTGAACCGGGAGAAGGTCGTCATCGTGCAGGCGAACGTGGCCGGCCAGCCACTGACCTCGGTCACGCGGGATATCACTGCCGATCTCGCGAAGCTGCAGCTGCCGCCGGGCTACGCCGTTACCTTCGGCGGCGTAATCCCGCGACCAGGCCGAAGTCTTCACGCGCATCTTCACGGCACTCGGCGTGGCCGTGCTGCTGATGTACCTCATCCTGGTCGTACAGTTCGGCTCGTTCCTCGACCCGCTCGCGATCCTCGTCTCGCTCCCGCTCTCTCTCATCGGCGTGGTGCTTGCGCTGTGGGTCACGCGTGACACGCTCAACATCATGAGCCTGATCGGCGTCATCCTGCTCATGGGGATCGTCGCCAAGAACGCGATCCTGCTCATCGACTTCGCCATCTGGGCGCGCGCGCGTGGAGAGTCCCTGCGCGAATCGCTCATCCGGGCGGGCCGGATCAGGCTCCGGCCCATCATCATGACGACGCTGGCGCTCATCGCCGGCATGATTCCGGTAGCGATCGGGCATGGTGAGGGCGCGGACTTCCGGGCGCCGCTGGGCCGAGCGGTCATCGGCGGAGTGATCACATCCACGCTGCTGATGCTTCTGGTGATCCCGACCGTCTACGAGATCCTGGACAACTTCCGCACCTGGGTCCGATCGAAGTTCGGCCTTCCGGCTGCGTACACGGGGGAGCACCGGACCGTGCCGGCGGGGGGGCCCGCGGAGTAGGCCTGCCTTCAGCATTGGGGGCGGCGATCCCGTTGCCGCTCCCCACGCCTCCCGTATAGCTTCCCGTCCGCGTCACGACCCTCGCTGCCTGCTTCCCTTTCTCACTGCTCCCGGGCCTTATGCCGTTCGAGACCTCTGTCGTCGCCGCCACCCCGCTGGGTCACGAGACTCCGTTGCTGGCACTCGCAGTCGCGCGGGGACCATTGCCTCCGTCGCTCGCCGAGCTCGATCGCGCATCTGGTGGCGCGCTTGGGCGCCTCGCCGCATCGGGCGATTTCAGCGGAAAGCGAGACGAAGTGGTGGTGCTGTACCCGTCGGGGCCGGCGGCGCGGGTGCTCCTGGTCGGCGTCGGAAAGGCCGATGAGGTGACGCGAGGGGCGATCCGGCGGGCGGCGGCCGCGGCGGCCAAGCGGGCGCGGGCGCTCGGTGTGCCGAGGGCGGCGTTTCACCTGGCCGCCGAAGCTCGGGGGACGGTTTCCGCGGAGGAGGCCGGACAGGCGATTGCCGAAGGACTGGCGCAAGGCGTCTGGCAGTTCAACGAGATGAAGCGCCCGCCCGAAGAGAAGAAGCTCTCGCTCGAGCGGGTGGATATTCTCGGGCCAACGGACACTGAGGCAATGTCGCAGGGGCACAGGATCGGTGCGGCCATCGGCGCGGGCCAAACGCTGGCGCGCGGAATACAGGTGCTGCCCGGCAACGTCTGCACGCCGACCTACGTGGCACAGACGGCGTCCGAGATCGCCGCGCGCTACGGCTTCGGGATTACCGTGCTCGACAAGGCGGCGATCGAGAAGGAGCGGATGGGGGCCCTCCTCGCCGTCGCCCAAGGGAGTGCTGAGGAGCCGCGTTTCATCTCCCTGGAGTACAACGGCTCCGGGGGCGCGCCGGTGGTGCTGATCGGCAAAGGGGTGACCTTCGACACCGGCGGCATCTCGATCAAGCCGGCGCAGAACATGGAGGAGATGAAGTACGACATGTCCGGAGCCGCAGCCGTGCTCGGCACGTTCGAGGCGCTTGGCCGGCTCCGCCCTCCGGTGCACGTGGTGGGTCTCGTTCCGAGCACGGAGAACATGCCTTCCGGCACCGCGGTCAAGCCGGGCGACGTGATTACCAGCATGTCGGGGAAGACGATCGAGGTGATCAACACCGACGCCGAAGGCCGACTGATCCTGTGCGATGCCCTCAGCTACGCGAAGCGCTACCAGCCGGCCGCCGTGCTCGACATCGCCACGCTCACCGGCGCCATCGTCGTCGCGCTGGGTCACACCGCCACGGGGGTCATGGGCACCGATGACGGATTGATCGAGGAGGTGCGCGCCGCGGGCGAACGGGCAGGGGAGCGGGTGTGGCCGCTGCCGCTCTGGGACGAGTACCGCGATCTGATGAAGTCCGACATCGCGGACGTGAAAAACGCCGGCGGCCGGCCAGCCGGAAGCATTTCGGCCGGATGGTTCCTTCGCGAATTCGTGGAAGGTTTTCCCTGGGCTCACCTCGACATCGCAGGCACGGCGTACACCGACCGCGATGACGCCACCCGGGTCAAGGGTCCTACCGGTATCGGAGTACGGCTGTTCACGGAGTTCGTGCTGGGCAGACAGCGGTGAAGGGAGACGGGTGAAGGAAGAAGGAGGGCGGCTTCGAGGGAGGTCAGTGGGCGGCTTCGGGCGCTCGGTTTTCTTGTTCTCCCTCCTCCTATCACTTTTCACGTCCCGGCTTCCGGCGCAGGTCTTCGACGACACCCTCCAGTCCGATTCGCTCGCCCGCGACACCGTCGACTACACGGCGCGATTCCTCCAGGCCCAGCAGGAGGAGCGGGTCCGCGTGCCGGTGCTCCAGCCCATCGGGGCCCAGGGACCACGCCCTCCGCTCACCCGGATGGTGTTCAATCGCGATTCGATCGAGTGGGGCAACGCGGCCACGGTCGGCGATCTGCTCAGTCAGGTGCCCGGTGTATACCTCTGGCGGGGAGGATTCATCGGCCGGGCGGAGCCGGTGGACTTTCAGGGAAGGGGGGCGACGTCGGCGGAGTACTATCTCGACGGCCTTCCCTACGTCGCGGCCGGCATCGACAGTATCGCGGTGGACCCCGCGCTCTTCAGCATCAGCTTCCTCGACCGGATCGAGGTGGAGCGATGGCCCGGATTTCTTCGCGTGTGGCTCTTCACGCGGGAGCATGACCGGCTGGCGCCGCGTTCACGAATCGCGATCGCGCGGGGCGACCGAAACCTTGCCCGTTACGAGGGCGACCTCGAGCAACGATTCGCCTCGGGTCTCGGCTTCGGCCTCGCCGCCGATTATCTCAGCTCGCCCACCGCCACCGTCGTGAGCAGCAGCTACTCCAACACCCAGGTCTGGGCCCAGGGCAGCTACGTGCCGTCGTCGAAGTTCGGCGTGCAGTATCAACTCATTCGTTCGCGTCCGACGCGCCGTCCGTTCGTCGTCTCCGACCTCATCCCCAACGATACCATCGGCCCCGGTTTCAAGGGAACCCGGACCGACGCACAGGTGCGACTCTCGTTGCGCTCCCGCGGTGACGGGCTGGGACCCGCGGTCGATCTGGTGTACGGCCGGTCGGCGTGGGACGGCTCAGGCATAGATCAGCAGATCAACCAGATTGGTGGCTACGCCTCCTACCGGGCGCCCACCTTCTCGATCGGCGCATCGGCCTTCCACCGAACTCGATGGACGGCACTCGACACCAGGGCCACGATCGGCTGGACTCCAACGGCGTTCTTCAGTGCAACAGGAGAGGCGATCCACCAGCATCACTACGGTGGGCGGAATAGCGACTACGTCCAGGTAGCCGCCGGCCTTCAGCCGGTCCATGGCCTGGCGCTTACCGGCACCGCCCAGCTCGGAAAGCTGGTGGCGGCGCCATCGATCGCCGCCGATACGGCGCAGCGAGTTCGCGATTTCGGCGCCACCCTGGCGTGGGATCGTCCCCGACTCGGTGTCCAGGTCGGCTGGTCGCGGACGTCGGCGTTCAGTCCCTTCGGCTATGCTGAATTTCCGAGAGTCGTGACCATCGCGGCCTCGCCGGACGTGAACTGGCTGACCGTGGGGGCGCGGGTGGCGCCGGTGCAGTGGATCACCCTCGAGAGCTGGTACAGCGATCCCCGAAGTGGCACGGTCGACGGCGTGCCGCCGACCCACGCTCTCTCTGCCGTTACGCTTCGCTCCAAGTTCCTGCGGAAATTCCGAAGCGGCATCTTCGACCTCAAGCTCCGGGCGAGCATGGAGAGTTGGGGACGTGGGACCATTGGCCGTGATGACACCGGTGCGCCGATCAATCTTCGCGGCGCGACCTTTTTCCGGAGCCTGGTCGAGATCCAGCTCCAGAGCTTTACACTTTACTGGGACCGCGGCAATCTCACGGCGACGAAGCTCACCTACGTCCCTGGTTTCAGGATTCCGCCGTATGGGAGCAATTTCGGAGTGCGGTGGGAGTTCGCAAACTAGTTGAGGTGTAGATGTAAACGCATTGATATATATAACGTTACTGACTACTAGTTACCGGCTGCTCGGGGCCGCTCTAGCCAGCCGGAACCACCGAATCCGCAGAGGACTCAAACGACCGTGGCCTCTGCGCCTCCGCGTTGATGAAGGGGAGCGGCGGGAATGTCCCTGGCGAAACACCCAGCAACTCCTACCTCTCAGGCGGTAATTCGGGTAGATTTCTAGGTTTACCCGGCGATCAGGAGGCGCACTGCCCTACAGCATGACTGGGTTCGGCGCGGCCGAGGGTCCGGTGGCCGGCGGACGGCTGAGAGTCGAGATCCGCACGGTCAATCACCGGCATTTCAACCTCGCCTCGAAGCTGCCCGGCGACCTCTCGGCGATCGAGACCGACCTGCGTGAGCGCCTTCGCCGCGAATTCGATCGCGGCCATGTGGCGGTCCAGGTGCGATGGTCGGAATTTCCGCCCCGCGGCGAGGGCGGCATCACGGTAGACCTCGAACGCGCCAGGCTCGTCGCCGCACGGCTTCGGGAACTGCAGTCCGTGCTCGGTCTGGCGGGCGAGGTCTCGGTCGACCTCGTCGCGAGGCAGCCCGAGGTATTTACCGCCGACTCCAGTGGCGCGCCCGAGATTTCCTGGGCCGAAGTCGAGCCGGTTGTCGCGCTGGCGGCGGCCGAATGTCGGACCATGCGGGCTCGCGAGGGCGAGGCGCTGGCCACCGAGCTTCGGCACAGGGTGACTGAGCTCGAACGCCTGACCGCCAAGATCGCCGCGCGGGCGCCGGAGCGTCTCGTGCGCGAGCGCGACCGGCTTCGTACCGCGGTGGGCGAGCTGCTCGACGGGCGAGCAGTCGACGAGGGGCGCCTCGCCCAGGAAATCGCCTTTCAGGCCGACCGGCTGGACATCACCGAGGAGCTCGTCCGATTCAGGACTCATGCCGCGGCGGTGCGCGAGGCTCTCGGCGCCGATCGTCCCGCGGGCAAACAGCTCGGCTTCCTCGCGCAGGAGCTGGGGCGCGAAGTAAATACGATGGGCTCCAAGGCAAACGACGCGGAGATCACGCAGCATGTGATCGCCATGAAGGGCGAGCTCGAGAAATTCCGGGAACAGCTCGAGAATCTCGAGTGAGACCGTTACTGCTCGTGCTCTCATCGCCATCGGGGGGCGGGAAAACCTCGATCGCGCGGCGGCTCCTCGAAGACCGGAACGACCTGGGCTACTCGGTGTCGGCCACCACCCGGCCCATGCGCGAGCGGGAGCGCAACGGAATCGACTACCACTTCCTCACCCGGGAGCAGTTCGTCGGCCGGCGTGATGCGGGTGAGTTCCTCGAGTGGGCCACCTATGGCGGCCACTTCTACGGAACGCTTCGGGCCGAAGTGGAGCGGATTCTGGCGGAGGGCAAGAACGCGGTACTCGACATCGAGATCGAGGGCGCCCGCCAGATACGTGCGAGCTTTCCGAATTCGCTTCATGTCTTCGTGCTTCCGCCATCGGCCGGCGTGCTGGTGAAAAGGCTGGTCGGGCGCAACACCGAAGCGGCGGCTGCGGTCAGGGAACGGATCGCCCGGGCGGCCGACGAGCTGGCAGCGATCAGCGACTACGACTACGCACTCGTGAACGACAACCTGGCACACGCGGTTGCCCAGGTCACGGCAATCCTCGACGCGGAAGCGCTGCGAGTCGGACGACAGGAAGAGCTGCCGGAGATGGTCGAGCGGATGAGGCGGGATATCATCGCGGCGGCCGAGAAGATCTCGTGAGATCGAAAGTCGACATTACCAGGGAGCCTTGCAATGCGAATCACCACACCTGCTGAAGTCGCCCGGCAGGCCGGGAACAAGTACCTCGGCGTGCTCGTCGCGGCGAAGTTCGCCCGCTACCTCAACGAATTCCCCAAGGACCAGCTCGCGACCAGCGGCGAGAAGCTCACCACCAAGGCAATGCAGAGCCTGGTGGACGGCGATCTCAACTACAAGCTGGTCCGCCGCCGCCGTTCCGAGGCGTGACCACGTGGGCC
>JBOHSC010000474.1:0-4973 GCA_050733115.1 Gemmatimonadales bacterium | reverse complement strand
GCTCTCGCCTGATTTCTGGGGGATCTTCGCTCCCCTCCCCATCTCGTTCGTCGTGCGCAGCAATCTTCCGATCGAGTCGCTCACCCCCTCCATCAAGGCGGCGGTGCACGAGGTGGACGCCGAGCAGCCGGTGTCGAGGCTCCGGCCGGTGGGCGAGCTGGTGAGCGATTCGGTGGCACGGTACCGGTTCAGCATGCTGCTGCTGACGTTCTTCGGCGGGCTCGCCCTCACGCTCGCGGCAGTTGGCGTCTACGGCGTCATGGCGTATACCGTGAGCCAGCGGACCCGCGAGATGGGAATCCGGCTGGCCCTGGGCGCGCGGGCGGCGACGGTGCGCGGCCTGGTCCTCCGGCAGGGACTCGCGATGGCGGTCACCGGCATCGCCCTGGGGCTGGCTGGTGCCCTCGCCCTCACCCGGCTGCTGACCACGCAGCTCTTCGGTGTGAGTCCCACCGATCCCGTCGTCATCGCCGTCGTGGCGGCCACGCTCGCGACGGTCTCGGTGCTGGCCTGCCTCATCCCCGCGATCCGCGCCACCAAGGTCGACCCCATCGAAGCGCTGAGGAGCGAATGACGAGCGCCCTGCTTCAGGACCTGCGCTACGCCTACCGCGCCCTGCGCCGCACGCCGGCCTATACCATCGCCGCGATCGTCACGCTGGGACTCGGCATCGGGGCCACGACGACGATCTTCACGGTGGTGAACAGCGTTCTCCTCCGGCCGCTGCCGTACGCCGACTCCGATCGCCTGGCCAACATCTGGAACGATCTCGGTGAGGGGGCGCAATCGCTGCCGGCCGTGTCTCCCGCCGACTTCCGCGACTACCAGCGGCGGAGCCGGACTTTCGAGGCCTTCGCCGCCGCGTCGGAATCGGACGTCGTCAATCTGCGCGGCAACCTGACCGGGAGCGGCGAGCCCGAGCGGGTGACGATGAACACCATCACCTGGAATTTCTTCCCGCTGCTTGGCGTGAAGCCGGCCTACGGGAGGAATTTTCTGTCCGAGGAGGAGGCGCTGCACGGCCCCCACGTCGTGATGATCAGCGACGGGCTCTGGAGGCGCCGCTACGGCGGCGACCCCGCGCTGGTGGGGAAGACGATCCAGATCGACGGGGTGGCGCACACGGTGGTCGGCATCCTGCCACAGGGCTTTCACCTCCTCCTCCCGGCGGAGGCGTTCGTGGTGACCGACGCCGAGGTCTGGGCCCCGATGCAGTTCGACTACACGTATCCATTGCCGAGGAACCTGACCTTCTTCACCGTGTTCGGCCGGCTGAAGCCCGGCGTGACGTTCGCTCAGGCACAGGACGACATGAACCGGATCGCCACCGAGTTCCGGGCCGAGTTCCCCGAGCACAAGGCGTCGAATCTGCGCATCCGGGCGGTGCCGCTCCATTTCGACATCGTGAAACACGCCCGGCCGTCGCTGCTCATTCTGCTCGGTGCGGTGGGGCTGACGCTGCTCGTGGCATGCGCCAACGTCGCCCACCTGCTGCTGGTGCGTGCCACCGTCCGCGAGGGGGAATTTGCACTCCGGGCGGCCCTGGGCGCGAGCCGATGGGCGGTCGTGCGCCAGCTCCTGACCGAGAGCCTCGTCCTCGCGACGGCCGGCGGCGTACTGGGACTGCTGGTGGCGGGGGGCGCGATCGGACTGCTTCGCGAGCTGCATCCGGCCAATCTGCCACGCCTCGGTGAGATCAGCATCGATTTCGGCGTGCTCGCATTTACCGCGCTGGTCTGCATGCTCACGGCCGTGAGCTTCGGGCTTGTCCCGGCCATCCAGGCTTCGCGGGCCGACCAGCGGATGACGATTCAGTCGGTGGGACGGGGCGCGAGCGGCAGACGCCAGCGGGTGCGCGACCTGCTCATCATCGGCGAGGTGGCGATGTCGGTCGTCCTGCTGGTGGGCACGGGGCTCCTGATCAGGAGCTTTATCGCGTTGCAGCAGGTGCGCCCGGGCTTCGACCCGTCCGACCTGCTGACCTTCCAGATCTCGTTCCCGTCGAACACCTATCAGAAGGGCTCGGATCGCCGGGCCTTCCTCAAGGAGCTCGAAGGGGGGCTCCTGGCGATTCCCGGGGTGAAGAACGTGGGGGAGATCACCCAGCTGCCGCTGACCGGCAGCGGCCCGCTGCAGCCGTTCGCGTACAACGAGCAGACAGCCCGCAACTTCGAGAGCGTCACCGCCGACGGAAGGAACGTCTCCCCCGGTTACTTCAAGGCGATGAACACCCGGCTCCTGGCCGGACGATTCTTCACCGACGACGATCGGCCCGACACGCCGCCGGTCATCATCATCGACGAGACGCTGGCTCAGCTGGCGTGGCCGGGCCAGAGTGCGGTCGGGAAGAAGCTTCAGGTCAATCCGACCGGTGATCCGAACATGTACTCCGAGGTGGTCGGGGTCGTGGAGCATCAACGCATGCACGATCTGGCCCGGGCAACGCTCCCACTGATCTTCCGGCCGCAGGGCCAGGGAACCGCGCTCACCATCGCGTTCGCCGTCGAGACGGCCGTCGCCCCGGCCAGCCTCACGAGCGCCGTGCGCCAAGCGGTGGCGTCACTCGACAAGGACCTCCCGGTGGACCGGCTGGTGCCCATGGAAGCGTACGTCGGAGAGCAGATGGCCCAGGCGAGGTTCAGCCTCGTGCTCATGGGAGTGCTGGGCGCAATCGCACTGCTGCTCGCCGCGGTCGGCATCTTCGGAGTCATCTCGTACTCGGTGACTCAGCGCACCCGCGAGTTCGGCATCCGGATCGCGCTGGGGGAAGACCCGAGTCTCACCCAGCGCTCGGTGGTGCTCGGAGGAATGCGGCTGGTGGGGGTGAGCATCGGTCTCGGACTCGTGGCCTCGCTCGCTCTGGCCCAGCTTCTGGCCGGGCTGCTCTATCAGGTTCGTCCCGCTGATCCCGCGACGTTCGCCGGGATCAGCGTCCTCCTGGCCGGGGTGGCGCTGGTGGCCTGCTATCTCCCCGCGCGGCGGGCGACGCGTGTCGACCCTGCGACGGCGCTCCGCAGCGAATGACCTTTACCCCAACCCCGATGGCACCGTGATCTCACTGACGAATGTCGAACGATTCTATCAGAACGGTCCCAGCAGAACGTACGTGCTCCGGCAGATCAACCTCGACATCCGCGAGGGGGAGTTCGTGACCATCATGGGCCCGTCGGGGGCGGGAAAGTCCACGCTCCTGGCGGTGCTCGGGATGCTGGACCATAGCTGGACCGGCGAGCTCACCTTCTACGGCGAGGCGGTGCACGCCCTGCCGCCGAAGAAGCGGGTGGAGCTCAACAAGCGGTACATCGGGTTTGTCTTCCAGAAATACCATCTTCTCGACGACCTCACCGTCTACGAGAATCTGGAGATCCCCCTCTCGTACCGGGACGTGAAGCCGAAGGAGCGGGCGGCGATCGTGGGCGAGACGCTCGACCGCTTCCAGATGGTGGGCAAGAAGGATCTGTACCCGTCACAGCTCTCGGGTGGGCAGCAGCAGCTCGTGGGAGTGGCCCGGGCGGTGATCGCGAATCCGAAGCTGCTCCTGGCCGACGAGCCGACGGGCAATCTCCACAGCGCCCAGGGTGAGGAGATCATGGAGCTCTTCACCCGGCTCAACCAGCAGGGGATGACGATCGTTCAGGTGACGCACTCCGAGCGGAACGCGTCGTACGCGCACCGGACCATCCAGCTTCGCGATGGGTGGATCGTGGACGCCGGCGCGGCGGAGACGGCGCGGACGACGGCCTGAAGGGCTGCGCTGCCGGCCCGGGTGCGCACCGGGCCTGCATCGGCAAACCGCAGCGCCCAGGCAAGGGTTAACTTTCCGCTCGGCCCAGCCAACCAGGTACCGTTTGCCGAACTCCGCGACCGCCGCGCACATCCTCGTTGCGGACGACCAGCCCGACGTCCGCGAAGCGCTTCGCCTCCTCCTCAAGGGCGAAGGGTACGCCATCGAGACCGTCGGCTCGCCGGCCGCCGTGCTCGCCGCCGTGCAGCGCTCCGATTTCGACGCCGTCCTTCTCGACCTCAACTACGCGCGCGATACCACCACCGGCCGCGAGGGCCTCGAGCTCGTCTCCGAGCTCCAGGGTCTCGACGCCACACTTCCTGCCATCGTCATGACGGCCTGGGGCAGCGTCGAGAAAGCGGTCGAGGCCGTACGGCGCGGAGCGCGCGATTTCATCGAGAAGCCGTGGGACAACGCCCGCCTCCTCACGACGCTGCGGGCGCAGGTCGAGCTGGGCCGGGCGCTGCGGCGCACCCGAAGGCTCGAGGGCGAGAACCGCCTGCTGCGGCGCGAGGGCGTGCCCGAGATGATCGCCGAGTCGGTGGTGATGCGCCCGGTGGTCCAGCTGATGACCCGGGTGGCGCCGTCCGACGCCAACGTGCTCATCACCGGCGAGCACGGCACCGGAAAAGAGGTGGTGGCCCAGTGGATCCACGCGGCCTCGGGGCGCACCGGCCGACCGTTCGTCGCGGTCAATCTCGGCGGGCTCTCCGAAGGACTCTTCGAGAGCGAGATGTTCGGCCACGTGAAGGGTGCGTTCACCGACGCGCGCACCGATCGCATCGGGCGGTTCGAGCTGGCGGAGGGCGGCACCGTCCTCCTCGATGAGATCGGTACGCTGCAGCCGCGGCAGCAGGCCAAGCTTCTCCGCGTGCTCGAAACGGGCGAGGTGGAGCGGGTGGGCGCCTCCCGGTCCCGCCGGATCGATGTCCGCCTCCTCTCGGCCACCAACGCCGACCTCGGCAGCGAAGTAGCCGCGGGGCGCTTTCGGGAGGACCTGCTTTTCAGACTCAATACCATCGAGATTCGCCTCCCGCCACTTCGGGAACGCCGCGAGGACATTCACGCGCTGGCCGCCCACTTCCTGTCGCGCCATGCGGCCCGCTACCGGAAGGCAATCACCGGATTCGAGCCCGAAGCGGCGCGAGTGCTCGAGACGCACTCGTGGCCGGGCAACGTGCGCGAGCTC
>JBOHSC010000473.1:0-6179 GCA_050733115.1 Gemmatimonadales bacterium | reverse complement strand
ATCGACCGACGGGGCCACGAAGTTGACGTTGGCGCCATCGGCGCCAAGCGCCGGGTCGAAGCGGAGGGCTCGCCCGCGGGTGGTCACGTCCACCGCCTCGATGTCATCCACCCGGACCATCAGGTGCGGCACGCCGACGGTAGCAAACGCCAGCCACCGCTCGCCTGAGCCGGCCACGACTCCCGGCACAGTGGCTTGCACGTCGAAGTCGAGGAGGTTGATCTCTGCGGCTCCTCCGGAGGCGCCGCTCCTGGCCCGCACTAACCCGGCATCGGTCAGGAGTCGGAGCTCGCCTCCCGGGACCATCTCCAGATATAGCGACAGGCGCGCGCTGCAGAGGGCGGCGTTGCCGCACATGGCGGCGCGTGAGCCATCGGAGTTCCAGTAGATCATGCGGACGGCGTCGGGAGCTTCGGGTGTGAGCAGAACGAGGCCGTCGGCACCCACACCGGTGCGCCGGTCACACACGGCGGCGATGCGCTCCGCCGGCCATTGCGCCGGATCGGTGCACCGCCCGTCGAGCATGACGAAATCGTTTCCCGAGCCCGTCATCTTGTAGAGAATCATTCCCCTCACAAACGCCCCCCGATCGACTTTATCCGGAGCCACCACACCATCCAGATGGCTTCGCGAACGATCTTCTTGTTCATCTTGCTCTGACCTTCAACCCGATCAGTGAAAACGATCGGTATTTCCACCACCCGGAACCCCTGCTTCCAGGCCCGGAAGCTCATCTCGATCTGAAATGAATAGCCGTTCGACTTAACTCTTGTAAAGTCAATCGCTTCCAGAACTCTCCTGCGAAAGCACTTGAAGCCGCCCGTGGAGTCGGTGAGCGGGAGGCCGGTAATCCGCCTCGCATACTCGTTCGCGCCAAGCGAGAGCAGAAGCCGGGAGATCGGCCAGTTGATCACATTGACGCCCGACCGGTAGCGCGACCCGACGACGAGGTCGGCCCGCTCGATCGCCTGGAGAAACTCAGGGAGGTACTTGGGATCGTGGCTGAAGTCGGCATCCATCTCGAAGACATAGTCGTAGCCACGGTCGAGCGCCCACCGGAACCCCGCCAGGTATGCCTTCCCGAGTCCTTCCTTCCCCGGCCGGTGCAATATGTGGATCCGCGGCTCGGCGGCGGCCATCTCGTCGGCGAGCTCCCCGGTGCCGTCGGGGGAGTTGTCGTCCACGACGAGCACCTCGAGCCGGATATCCTGCTGCAGGATCTGCGGCACGATCAGCGGGAGGTTGACCCTCTCATTGTAGGTGGGCACCACGACGACGGCCCGCTCAGGCACGACGGAGCCTCCGCTGCCAGAATGGGGCCAGACAGAGTGCGAGTGCGACTACGAGGGACAGGAAGGTGACCAGTTTCCCGCGCACGTACGAGGGTGCCGCGAAATGAAAGCGAACCTCGCGGGCTCCGGGAGGGAGCGCCACGCTTAGCAGCGTATGGTCTCCCCGAAGCAGCGTCGCCGGCTTCCCGTCTACTTCCACGTGCCAGTCCGGATACCAGTTCTCCGAGACAAGCAGATAGGCCGTCGAATCGGAGCGGCCGGCCAGGGTTACATGCATGCTTCCCGGCGCCCAGGCGGTGAGCGCGGCCTTCACCGTGGAGGGCGCCGGCATCTGCCCGGCCCTGATCGGTGGGGGCGTCACGGTGGCGGTATCGGGGTAAAGCACGACGTCGTCAACCGGAAAACGCGGGTCGATGACCGTGGGTGGGATCTGGTCTTCCGGCAGCCTTGCCGCTCCCGGCACCACCCGGACGTAGGGTGGGATCGTGTCCCGCTCGAGCAGCACCGCCGTCGTTCCCGGCGTCGTGGTGACCGGGCCCAGGACCTGGTGAAAGCCCGGCACCGCCTGCGGCTCGGGGAGGAGAATGAAGCGAACATCGAGAAGGTCGTGGAGGTTCGCGTTACCGGCAAAGCGCCACTGCCCCTTACCGCCGAGCAGCTCATCGTAGAACCGGACTTCGTTGCCGTGATAGCCCAGCATCGTCTGAATGTCGTGGGCCATCAGGTACGATCCCTGGTACACACCTGCATCGAGCACCCGGAACGGCCGCGGTGTGGCACGAAGCCGTGAGGTAATGGCATCGTCCTTGTAAAGCTGTGCCGCTGGGTCGCGGAACTCGAAGAAAAGCCGGTCGATGCTCCACAGATCGGCGACGACCACCACGGCCAGCGCGGCCGCGGCAACCGCCCGGCCCAGCTTCCCGCTCCACGCCGCCCAGAGCACCGCACCCCCCACTACGACGGCTGCAAGGAGGCGTAGCGCCCCCGCCTGAAGAGCCCCGGCATTCGCGGCGACGTGGGCCGACTGCTCGGGGGCTGCGAGCGCCGTGGTCACGGACTGGAGCACGCCGACAATACCGAGAAGGGCCAGCCCCCCGAGTACGCCGAGCGGTATCAGGAGCGCCTTCAGTGACACTCCACCTCGAAGGAGGCGGTCCACCCCGAAACCGGCAAAGGCGGCGCACGGCAACGCCACCAGGAAGAACGCCATCCCGGGCGCTCGAACCTTCTTCATCATCGGCATCACCTCGTACCAGAGGCGATAGAACGGGGTGTGGCCGCCGAATGCAATGAGCAGGAAGAGAATCGCGATGCCGCCGAGGACACGGACCAGGCTTCGCCGCGAACGATCGCCGACGCCGATGACGGCGAGCACCACCACCATGGCGCCGAGATACTCGGTATGTGACTTGAAGAAGTTGGTCCCCCAGTAATTCTCCAGCACGCCATTGAACTGGGGGAGCACCGTGGTGAAGATCTCGATTGGCGGCATCGAGAAGGCGGTGGCGTACTCCCATCCGGTGCTGGGCCCACCCGCGCCGCGCGGCGAATAGGGGATGTAAGTCAGGAAGGGCAGAATCTGGATGGCGGCGATGCCGAGGCCCAGTACTACCGCGCCGAGGGCGAGCGCCAGCTCAACCGGCCACCGGATGCCGTCCGGACGCTCAGGATCGAAGAAGACGAGATACAGCGTCCAGATCGCACACGCGACGAGCGCGTAGTACGCCATCTGATACTGCGGGCTTACCATCACGAGACCCACCGTGACGGCGAACATGCCGTACCCGCTGAGCCTCCGGGTGCGCACCGCGCGGAACAGCGATAGCAGCATGAGTGGCGCGAGGGCGGAGACGAAGAGCTTGCCGTCGTGTCCGGGGTGCACCAGCGACGCCACGATGCCGGTGAGCTCGTAGGCCAGCCCGCCCACCAGGGCGCCGGTCCAGCTCACCCGGAGCGCTCTCAGGAAGGCGTACATCATGGCGCCGGCAAGGACGATGTGCGAGAAGAAGCCGATGTTCATCGCGGTATCGATGGGCAGGAACCAGCGGAGCCAGGCAGTCGGATAGAAAATGTCGCCGTGCATCGCGGCGATGTACGGCAGGCCGCCAAAGAGGTACGGATTCCATTCCGGGATTCGGCCCGTCTGCCGGAACATCTCGGCGCCGAACAGTCGGAATCCGTAACCGGCGATGTACTGATCGTCACCTACGAGGAAACGCCCCGCGAGCATCGGCAGGCAGAGCGTCGCCGCGGCCAGGAGGAAGACGAGTGCCGCGATGAGCGCCGGATGCCGGGGAGAATACTCCTCGGCGGAGGATGACTCAGGGTGCGACACGCGCTCTTCCCCGGGGTGATGCGAGGAACGGGACGGCGGCCCCGACCTCGGTGATGGTCAGCAGCAGTCGAGAAGCAAGGGCGAGCGCCGTCGCTGCCCCGATGCCGATCGCCCCCTGCAGCATGAGAATGAATAGCCCCTCTCTGACGCCGATACCGCCGGGCACCAGGAGTGCCAGAAAGCCGGCCAGGTAGGAGGCCGTGAATACGGCGATGGCCGGAAGCAGGGCGAGGCCTGAGCCGGGCAGGAGGCCGCGCGCCAGGAGCCAGAGTGCGATTCCATATCCGGCCCACGCCACCAGATTCGCCACGATTCCGAAGACGATCCCGCTCACGGCCGGCGCCGCACCCGACGCCGGGTCCGCTCCCGCCAGATGCAGCAAGCGCCGGAGCACCGGTGGCCAGAGCAGGAGCACGATGCCGACCACCGAGCCGGCGACGAGCGCCACCAGGGCCACACGTGTGCCCGGCCGCGCCGACTCGAGCAAGCCGGCCCCGGTGAGCCCCACCACGGCCGCCCCGGTTCCGATCGCCAGCGCCTGGAGGATGACCGCCGAGCCGGTGGCGGCCCACGGCGCGACGCCGGCCTCCTTGGACATGAGCGCCATTCCCGCCACCGCCCACACTTTTCCCGGGACGTACTTCCCGAGGCTCGACACTGTCCAGATGCGCGCAGCCGCCCAAACGTCGAGCCGCTGGCCCCATCCTTCGAGCATTCTGCGCCATGCCACGATCAGGATGGCGTACATGAGCCAGACGACCAGGGCGCTCAGAATGATCCACCCTGGCTGGATTCGCCACTCGAGCGGCTGGGTGCGGAGCTGCTCCCAATTGCGGGCCAGCGAGCGCCCCGCGAACCAGACGATGGCCAGTCCGGCGATCCAGCCCACGACCCGAAGCCAGGTGCTACGCACCAAGCGCCTCGCGGTACCACCCCTCGCAGATCTCGGCGACGTGCTCCGGCGCAAGACGAGCGCGCCACGATTCCCCGACGAGGCGGGTGAGCGCGCGGTGGTCGGGATCGTGAAGCAGGTCGAGCACCGCATCGCTCATCGCTTCGGGCGAGGGAAGAGTGAGGCGCCCTGCCCCGGACTCGGGAACGACGTCGAGCACCCCGCCACCATCCCAGCACGCCACCACCGGCACTCCCGCCATGAGGGCCTCCGCAGCGGCGAGGCCGAAGCCTTCTCCCTGCGCCGGGAAGAGCATCACGTCGGCGTGCGCGAGGAACCCTCCGATCTCGCTCTGGGGCACCGCGCCAGCGAACTGCACGAAGGACTCTATGCCCAGCCGCGCCACCTGGCGCTCGAGGGCGGCGCGCTCGGGGCCGTCGCCGACGATGGTGAGCGGAAGATCGTGGCCGCAGCTCGCCAGGAAGGCGACGGTCTCGATCGCCAGATCGACGCGCTTCTGGGTCGTGAGTCTCGCGACCACCACCGCACCACCGCCACCGGTACTCCACGGATAGCCGCGGGCATCGACCGGCATGGGATGCACCTGACCCGGCGGGATGAAGCGTCCGACGGCGCCCTGCACCCAGCCGGCAAGCTCGCGTGAGACGGCGGTGACCACCCGCGCACGCTCGAATACCGGCCGGGCCAGTGCGCGCGCCACTCGCGACCGTCGGAGCAGCGCCGCGTCGGTGCCGTGTACCGTGAGCACCGTGGGCACACCGGACGGGGCCGCGAGCCCGGCCGGCACCCACCAGTGGGCGTGCACCAGGTCGGCCCCTGCCTCGACTTCGCGGCGAGCCT
The DNA here is from genome assembly GCA_050733115.1 of Gemmatimonadales bacterium. Lineage (GTDB taxonomy): Bacteria > Gemmatimonadota > Gemmatimonadetes > Gemmatimonadales > GWC2-71-9 > CAVVWJ01. Next base: position 799 of record JBOHSC010000473.1, on the reverse strand, counting down.
CTCTTCGCAGCGCGCGCCAGAGACCGGCTAGCGCCTTCCATCCTCCGGGACGCCGGAGCGCCGTCTGCATCGTTCCACGGTAGGCGATGGTCTCCCCGCCGGCCGAGGAGTAGCGCACGCGCCGCACGGTCACCCCGTCCACCACCTCTTCGCCGCCCTGGCCCTCATCGCTCGGCGCGAGCACGCGTACGTCGATGCCGCGCCGGACGAGCGCGTTGGCCAGGATGCCGAGGAAGGCGCCCGACAGATCGCCGGGCCAGCGGGGAAAGTTGTGGGTCAGGAAGACGACCCGCACCGGTCAGTCCCGGGAGTCGAGCTTGTCCAACCGGGCGAGGGAGCGGGCCACGGCCCGCGTCTCCTCCTGCAGTCCGGCGACCATCTCTCCGAGCAGCCCGAAGGCGAAGAGGACGATGCCGGAGATGACCATCGTCTCCACGAGATTGAGGAGGGGCCGGAACCCGAAGTCGAAGGCGAAGCGCAGCACCAGTGCCGTGACCCCCGCGAGGAGCCCGACGAGAAAGAGAATGACGCCGCCGATGCCGAAGAAGAGCATGGGCTTCCGGCCGAAGCGGAGCTGGAACCACACACTGAACAGGTCGAAAATGCCGACCGGAATCCGCCGCCAGGTGAATTTCGACGTTCCGGCCCGTCGCGGATGCAGCTGCACCGGGAGCGAGGTGACACGATAGCCGTCGGCGGCGGCGATGACGACCATGAATCGATGCCAGTCAGGGCGCAGAGGCACGCCCAGCATGACCTCGCGCCGGTACGCCTTTACCGAATTCAGGTCGGTGACCGA
>JBOHSC010000472.1:0-2794 GCA_050733115.1 Gemmatimonadales bacterium | reverse complement strand
CCCACCACCCTCTGGTTCGATTCCATCGACGAGTTCCGCCAAGTGCCTGACCGGACGTCGTTTACGATGGCGCGTCGGCTGGCCCGCGAAGAGGGAATCCTCTCGGGCGGGTCTACCGGGCTGAATGTCTACCTGGCCCTCGAGGTGGCCCGTGAAGTGGACGATCCGGCTGCCATGGTCGTCACCATTCTGTGCGACACCGGCGAGCGGTACCTGTCCAAGCTCTTCAACGACGAGTGGATGCAGGAAAACCAGATGCTCGAAGCGCCGCGTACCACTGTCGAGCAGCTCCTCGAGCGGCGGTCGTCGGACGCGCCGGCGCTGGTCAGCGTCGCCCCCTCCGCGGCGGTGCGCCAGGCGCTCAACCTGATGAGCACGTGGGGCGTGAGTCAGATTCCGGTGCTCGACAACGGCCAGTCGGTGGGGGGACTCAACGAGGGCCCTCTCATGACCCGCGCACTCAGCCAGCCGTCGCTGCTCGACCGCCCGGTGCGCGAGGTGATGGAAGCGTCGTTCCCCGAGGTCGATGCGAGTACCGCCATCGACCGGGTCGGCTCGATGCTCACCCGCGAGAGCCCCGCGGCGCTAGTCCGGAAGGACGGAAAGCTCATCGGCATCGTCAGCCGGTACGACGTGCTGCAGCAGTTGATCGGGACCCGCTGACGTGCGCGTCACCGTTCTGACCGGCGGAACCTCCGCCGAGCGCGACGTGGCCATCGCGTCGGCGGTGCAGGTGGTCGGCGCGTTGAGGTCGCGGGGGCATGACGTGGCGGTGGTCGACACGGCGCGGGGCTACATCCCGGAATCGGGCGAGGCCTCGATGCTGTCCGGATCGGTCGGGGTGGCGCCTCCCCCGAGCGACCAGCTCCACGAGCTGGAGCGGGGACTCCTCCTTTCCGGGCTCGGCAACCTCCCGGTCGTTCGGCGTGCGGACGTGCTGTTCCTTGCACTCCACGGGGGCCGGGGTGAGGATGGGACGATACAGACCCTCCTCGAAATGGTGGGTGTCCCCTACACCGGCAGCGGCCGGCTGGGGAGCGCCATGGCCATGGACAAGGACATCTCCAAGCGACTTTTCCATCTGGCGGGGGTGCCCACCGCCGACTGGGTCATGGCGCCGGCCAGGCGGGACGAAGTGGGGAAGAAGTTCGGCTGGCCGGTGGTGGTAAAGCCCTCCAAGCAGGGCTCTACCGTCGGACTTACGGTGGTCAAGCGCGCCGGAGACTTCGATGAAGCCGTGGCGCTGGCAAAGCGGTATGATGATGAAGTGATGATCGAGCGGTTCGTCCCGGGACGGGAGCTGACCGTGGGGGTTCTCGAGGGAAAGGCGCTGGCGGTGGGGGAAATTATCCCCCGGCACGAAATTTTCGATTATGAGTGCAAGTACACCCCAGGCATGTCCCAGGAGATCTTTCCGGCCGACCTCCCCGAGCCCTTCGCGGCGGAGTGCGGACGCCTTTCGCTGCTCGCTCACGAAGCGCTCAAGCTCGGTGGATATTCCCGAGTCGATTTTCGCTTGACACCGGCCGGGGATCTCTTCTGTTTAGAGGTCAACACCTTGCCCGGCATGACGGCCACCAGTCTGCTTCCTCAGGCCGCCAGGGCGGTGGGCATCGAGTTCCCCGAGCTCTGCGAGCGGATCTGTCAGGCCGCCCGGCTTGGCCGGGCCGTGGAACCCGCGTAGTCGGGATCTCTGGGTGAAGGACGTGGTTCGATGAGTCTGTCTCCCTCCAGCCGGTTGACCCCATGGGTGGGGCGCCTCATCATCGCGAACGCGGTGGTGCTGCTCCTGCTCATGACGGTGTTCACCTCGCCGGCGCTGCTCGACGATCTCCAGTTCAATCCGGCCGGCGCCCTGCACCGCCCGTGGACCTTCCTCACCTATATGTTCGTCCACGCAAATCTTCTGCATTTGCTGGGCAACATGCTGATGCTGTTCGTGTTCGGCGCCCCCGTCGAAAGCCGGATGGGCAGCCGGAAGTTCATTCTCTACTATCTCTATTGCGGCGTCGGGGCGGCCATCTTCTCGATGGGGCTCTCCGGATTCATGTCGGTCGGACCGTTCATCGGCGCGTCGGGCGCGGTGCTGGGCGTGGGGATCGCTTTCGCAATGTTCTGGCCCGACGCGGAGCTGGTGGTATTTCCGGTGCCGATTCCGATCAAGGCACGGACCTTCGTGGCCGTGATCGTCGGCCTCGACGTTCTCGGCGCGCTCTACTTCAGCGACGGCATCGCCCACATCGCCCACGTGGGTGGCGCGCTCTTCGGCTACATCTTCTTCCGGCTCCAGGCGCTCTCGCGCCGGGCGCCACATCCTCCGCCACGCGCCGTCGAGCGCGTCGTGATGGTGCAGTCGGGCGCGGCGGAGCCCGAGCATCGCGCGCCGCCCGCACCACTGCGCCAGCGCCGCCGTCCCGATGCCGATCCCGTCGCCGCGGAAGTCGATCGCGTGCTCGACAAGATCAGCGAGAAGGGCATCGCGAGCCTCACGCCGGCCGAGCGTCGTTTCCTCGACGAGGTGGCGAAGCAGAAGAAGCAGGATAACTAGCGCTCTTGCTTCCCCGGGCCGGATTTCTTATCCTGCCACGTGCTGATCAATCTGCTTCCTGATTTTCTCGCCGTGACCGCCGCCGTGCTGGACGCCATGGCAAAGGCGCCCGATGCGCGCCAGCGCGAGATTTCCGCCTCCTTCGTCAAGCACATGCATGCCTTCGCCCGCGACGTGAAGCTGACCGAGGAGGAGTTCGAGTACGGTTGCCAGTTCCTGAACCGCATCGGCCAGTCCACCAACGAC
>JBOHSC010000471.1:0-2698 GCA_050733115.1 Gemmatimonadales bacterium | reverse complement strand
CCTCGGCGGCACCAAGCGCCGCGAGATCGGCCACGGCAAGCTGGCCTGGCGCGCGATCCACCCTGTCCTGCCGCCGCACCACGAATTCCCCTACACAGTGCGCGTGGTCTCCGAGATCACCGAATCCAACGGCTCCTCGTCGATGGCCTCGGTGTGTGGCGGCTCGTTGGCCCTGATGGACGCCGGCGTGCCGATGCAGGCGCCCTGCGCGGGCGTCGCCATGGGCCTGGTCAAGGAAGGCGACAAGGTCGCCGTGCTGACCGACATCCTGGGCTCCGAGGACCATCTCGGCGACATGGACTTCAAGGTGGCGGGGACGGAGAAGGGGATCACCTCGATCCAGATGGACATCAAGATCGAGGGGATGGACCTCAAGATCATGGAGCAGGCGCTGGAGAAGGCCCGCAATGGCAGGCTCCACATCCTGCGCGAGATGGCCAAGGTGCTCCCCGGCGCGCGCACCGAGCTGTCCAAGTACGCGCCGCGCATCTTCACGATGCAGATCAAGCCGGACAAGATCGGCGACGTGATCGGCCCGAAGGGCAAGACCATCCGGGGCATCCAGGACGCCACCGGCGCCAGGATCAACATCGACGACAGCGGGCTGGTCACCATCTCCGCCGTCGGCGGCGAGGCCGGCGAGAAGGCGCGCGCCATGGTCGCGGCCATCACCACCGAGCCCGAGGTGGGCCGGACCTACGAGGGCCCGGTCAAGAGCACGACGGCGTTCGGCGCGTTCGTCGAAATCCTTCCCGGCGTCGAGGGGTTGCTGCACATCAGCGAGCTTCAGCACGGCCGCACCGAAAAGACCGAGGACGTGGTCAAGAAGGGCGACATCGTCCAGGTCAAGCTGCTCGAGGTGGACGACCGCGGACGGATGAAGCTTTCCCGGAAGGCTCTCATCCCGAAGGAGTAGTCCGTCGTGGACACGGTTCGCCTCGACGAAGGGCTGTACCGCACCACGGCGCCGAACGGACTGGTCGTCCTCAGCGAAACGCTGCCGGGCGTTCGCTCGGCGGCCGTGGGTGTGTATGTGCGCACCGCCAGCGCGCACGAATCGGGCGGGCAGATGGGCATTTCCCATCTGCTCGAGCACATGGTGTTCAAGGGCACCGAGCGCCGGACGGCGAGACAGCTCGCCCTCGAGCTCGAGGTGCGCGGCGGCGGTCTCGACGCTTTCACCGGCCGCGACTACACCAGCTATCAGGCGCACGTCCTCGACGAGGACGTGGCTCTCGCCGTGGATATCCTCACCGATCTGGTCCGGCGCCCGCTGCTCCGTGACACCGATCTCGAGCCCGAGCGGAACGTCATTCTCGAGGAGATCAACGGCGTCGCCGACACTCCCGACGACCTGGTCTTCGAGCTCCATTCGGCCGCCATGTGGCCGGAGCATCCGTACGGCTATTCGATTCTCGGAACGGCGGAATCGCTAGGCGGCATTTCGGCCGCCGACCTCCAGTGTCTCCACCGTGACGGCTACCATCGCGGCAACATCGTGATCTCCGCCGCGGGCAACCTCGAGCATGGCCCCCTCCTCGAAGCGCTCGATCGGGAGGGATGGTTCGAGGGGAACGGGCGCGAGGCTGCGCGGCCCCCCGTCGGCATCGTGCCCGCGGTGCGCGGTGGCATGCGGAGCGAAACGCGCGATACGGCGCAGACGCACATCGTCTTCGGCACCGACATCTTCCCGCTGCGGGACCACCGGAGGTTCGCGCTGGCGATCCTCACGAACATCTTCGGCGGCGGGATGTCGAGCCGCCTCTTCCAGCGGGTGCGCGAGGAGCTCGGGCTCGCCTACGCCATCTTCGCCTACAAGCATTTCTACCAGAGCTCGGGCCAGCTCGGCGTCTATGTCGGCACTCAGCCGGGCACCGCGGACGCCGCGGTCGAAGCCATCGGGGCGGAATACGACCGGCTGGCACGGGAAGGGCTTCCCGACGCCGAGCTGGCCGACGGGAAGCGGCAGCTCAAGGGGCAGATCGTGCTGTCGCTCGAGAGCCCCGCGGCCCGCATGGGCCGTCTCGCGGGCTTCGAGCTGCACCAGGACGAGTACCGCCCGCTCGACGCGATGCTGGCCGAGATCGACGCGGTGACGCCGGAACAGGTCGGCGCGGTATCCGCGGAGTTCTTCCCTTCGGGAAGGCAGACAGTCATGCGGCTGGGGCCGAAGTAGCCCGCGATTCGCAGCCTCCGACACCAGACACCACGACGAGGACCAACATGCTCATCGGCGTTCCCAAAGAGATCAAGACCAACGAGAATCGGATCGCCCTCGTGCCCGCGGGCGCGGAGGCGCTCACCGGTGCCGGCCATTCGGTATTGATCGAGCAGGGCGCCGGGCTCGGCAGCGGCTTCCCCGACGCCGCCTACGAGGCGGTGGGCGCGACGATCGTGCCGGCGGCCGACGAGGTGTGGCAGCGCGCCGAGATGATCATGAAGGTGAAGGAGCCAATCGCGGTCGAGTGGCCGAGGATGCGGAAGGGACAGGTGATCTACACGTACTTCCACTTCGCTGCGGCCGAAGACCTCACCCGCGCGGTTGTCGCCTCGGGCGCCATCGCGATCGCTTACGAGACGGTGCAGCTCTCGAGCGGCGAGCTGCCGCTGCTCACCCCGATGTCCGAGGTCGCCGGCCGGATGGCGGTGCAGGAGGGCGCCAAGTACCTGGAGAAGGTGTTCGGCGGCAGCGGCGTGC
>JBOHSC010000470.1:0-1618 GCA_050733115.1 Gemmatimonadales bacterium | reverse complement strand
AATCGTTGGCGCGGCTCGTCCTCGCCCGGCGCGCCCGGCGCGAGCTGCTTGAGCTGGGGTGGCCGCTGATTGACGCGATAGAGGACGCTCTGGGGCTGCTGGAGCGCGAACCGGAGGCGGGGCATGTGCTTCGCGGGCGGCTTCGCGGCCTATATTCGCTGCGGGTCGGCTCGTACCGCATCCTCTATCAGCTCACTGACGGCGGGCAGACGGTTCGCGTCGCCGCGATCCGCCACCGTGCCACCGCCTATGGCAGCGATCCGCGCTGATCTGCCTGGGGCAAGGGACGAAATGGCGCCCTCCACCGTCTTGGGGGCATGAGTGGGTGAAGCGCAAGATCGGCCCGAAACGCCAGCGGGGCTCCCGTGAGGGAATGACGCGCGCTCAGGCCGAGCGCGAGCTGCAGCGGCGGGTGGAGTCCGAGCGGGCCGTCGTGCGCTCGGGGCTCACGGGATCCGACTTCAAGGCCCATGCCGCACCCGCTCTAGACCACACCAGTACCCGTAGACGCCCAGCCCTTTCACAAACACTCGTGTCTGGTCGCATCTCCAAAAACCGCTGGTTTGCAGGCAAAACCGGCAGAGATTGACAGCCGTCCCCGCATCTGCCACGCTGCCTTCAGCGAATCAGAGACACAGACGTCTGCGTCTTTGGAACGTAACGCCCTCAGGACGGGGCACCGCACCACCACAGGGAAACGCAGGGACCGAGCCGCGGGAACGGCCCAGAGCCAAGGGAGAGGTATCGCAGTGAGTCGGGACCAACGGGACAAGACCGGCCTTCCGCAGGGCTCCCTCGCGGGTCCCGAACCGGCCGCCGCCTGCCCTCCCTGGCTGACGGTGACCAGGAGCCCGGCGCTTAATCCCTTGGCCGGCTCCGACACGCAGCGGCGCGAGCGGTCCGGGCCCCCCGGCGCACTTGTCCCGGCCGGGGTTCGGCCCCGGGCCGCTCGCCGCAGCTCCATCACCTCACGCACCGCAACCGCCTCGAGTCCCACCGCCGACACCTCGCGGATCTCCAGAGCCCTCATTGCCCACCTACCTGCAAAGAGGGTGGGCAATGAGGGCGTCCCGCGGACGACCGCCCCCGCCCGAGCCCTTTCTGGTCGAACGGCTACGCCAACCACTACCAAGGAGATGAGTAACCGCATGAGCGTGTCCCGTCGTAGCCGTACCCGCGTCCGCAAGAGCCTCCTCGCGCTGGCAGCGTCCTTGGCGCTCGGTGCCGTGCTGGGCGCATCGGCCCAAGCCGCCGAACCCCACCCGTTAATCGGCAACTTCGGCAGCCTCGCCGCCGGCGGCACCGGCTCCGAACCGAGCTTTGCCAACCCCGGCGGGATGGCCGTCGACCAGGCCACCGGCGACCTGCTGGCGATCGAATTCACCCCGGGCGAAAGCGGCGCGATCAAGCGCTACAAGCCCGACGGCACCGCCGACAGCTTCTCCGCCCTCGGCACCAACGTGATCGACGGCAAGCGCACCGGCGGGGCGAACGAATGCCCCACCGTCCCCGCCGATTGCGATGAAACGCCGGAAAACAAAGGGATCCTCAGCAACGAAGCGGGCGCCAGCGAAACCGAGATCGCCGTCGCCCCGCCCGGCGCCGCCGCCGGCACCGC
>JBOHSC010000469.1:0-8201 GCA_050733115.1 Gemmatimonadales bacterium | reverse complement strand
GCGCACCGTCTTCAAGTTCGCCGTTACCCGGATGGCCGAAAGCATCGAGACGGTGCTGCAGCGCAACGGCCTCACACCGGCCGACGTGGCCATGGTGGTGCCCCACCAGGCCAACCAGCGCATTCTCGATGCGACCGCGGAGCGGCTGAGGCTTCCGCCCGAGCGCATGGCGTCGGTGATCGGTCGCTACGGCAACACCACCGCCGCCACGCTTCCGCTGGCGCTCGACGACGTACTTCGCGACGGGCGGGTCAAGCGCGGCGATCTGGTGGTGTTCACGGCAGTGGGTGCCGGCTTCACGGTCGGCGCCTCGCTCGTTCGGTGGCAGTAGGGAGCTACGCCCTCGAGAACTCCGCCTCGTCGATCGTTGCGAGGTCCCCGGGCGAGAGAGTGATGCGGTCCGCGGAAACGCTGTCGAGTGCATGCTCGACGCGCCGTGCGCTGGGGATGGGAATCACGATGGGCGACTGGGCCAGCACCCAGGCGAGCACCACGGCATGCGCCGAGACTCCGAGACGGGAGGCGATGCCGGCAACGACGGGGTGGGAAGGGAGCTTCCGGTTGAGGCGGCCGCCACCGGTGGGGCTGTAGGCCAGGAATCCGATCCCGTTCTCGGTGCAGTACGGGACCACCCCACCCGACAACGATTCTTTGAAGAATGGATTGAGCCGGTTCTGCACCGTGGTGATCGGCACCATTGCCCGCGCGATCCTGATCTGCTCGACCGAGACGTTCGAGAGCCCCACCCACCGTACCTTCCCTTCCTGCCGCAGCCCCGCCAACGCCCCTACGCTCTCCTCGAACGGCACCTTGGGATCGGGGGCGTGGAGCTGATACAGATCGATCCGCTCGGCGCCAAGCGCCTCGAGCGAGCGGTCGCACGCTGTGCGAAGGTGCGCGGGGCTGCCATCGGTGTCCCACCGTCCCCCGGTGCGCACCACGCCGCCCTTCGTCGCGACCACGACTCCCGATCGGTTACCTCGCCTCGCGGCCAGCGCGCGGGCGATGAGCCGCTCGTTGTGGCCCACGTCGCGGTCGTCGAGGCAGTACGCGTCGGCAGTGTCGATCAGCGTCACGCCTGCGTCGAGCACCGCGCCGAGTACCTGGAGGGCCTGCGCTTCGGGGGGACGGCCGTCGATGGAGAGGTGCATACCGCCATAGCCGACGGCGGAAACGTGCGGCGCGCCGGCGCCCAGGGGCCGGGAGATCAACCCAGGACGAGCGCGCGCCGAACGAATGCGAGCAATTCGTCCCAGACGTCGAAGTAGATCGCCATCGCGTGGGCATCGCCGGGAACGACGCGAGAAGTGACGTGGGAAAGGTCGCGGCCCCAGGCGGTGACGTTGGCCGCGCCGCCGAACGGATCGTCGCGCGAGGACGCGAGGAAGCAGGGAGCGGAGATTCGCTCAACCGCCGACCTCACCCTCGCGGGGCCATCCTCGCCGTAGGCGGGAGCTCCGGCCGCCCCGAGCGTCACGACCGCGCGGATTCCCGGAATCCTGGGCGCGGCGAGAAGCACCCCGGGACCTCCGACGCTCGCGCCGACGAGCACCAAGCGGGCCCGATCGATGAAATTCTGAAAGATCCCCCACCCCGCCACCCGCAGCACATCGTCCTCGATCCGGCCGAATCCGATGTCTTTCGCGCTTGCCGCGAACGCCGTGCCGAATCCGTCGACCGTGAACCCCTGGGGCGTATCGATGATCCGCTGGCCGTCCGGCGACTGGGTCGACGCTCCGTGCCCCCGCTCGTCGAACGCAAGAGTGGCCACACCCATAGCGAGAAGATCGTCCACCAGCGGCGAAAAGCTGTCGCGGGTGGTGGGATACTGGTGGGCGAGGACGGCGAGGGGAAGTGCGGCTCCTGCGCGCCCCTCGGGATAGGTCAGCGTTCCCCTGAGCACCAGCCCATCCCCGGCGGGGACGAACATGTCGAGCGGGGCGAGTCTCACGCCAATCCCAGTTGCCTCGTCAGTCGCCGCCAGTCTTCCGCCGAAACCACGCCATCGGTGAGCAGCGGCGTGAGCGTCGCGAGAATTTCCGCGCGACTGCCGTCGATGCGGCGGTCGCGCAGCTCCGTGATCATCCGGGAAAACCGGTGCTCGTACTCATCCGCTTTCAGCTCCCCGTTCCTGCGCTTGTCGCTCAGGCTGCGAAGCTCTTCCGCGACGCGGGCGGGCGTGACGGGCTTGAGGGTACCACCCTGCTGGTCGGCCGACATGTCGTTCCTCTCGAACGGGCTGTGATGGTCGTTTCGCGGCGATCGACCTCCATTATGCCCCTCTCCGGCGGGGCGTGTCCAGTCAGCGGTCGATGAGGGACATCCCTCCCTCACCGTATCGCTCGCCCGCGACGGCCTCGGGCGGCAACGCCCCGTCGAGGCGCGCCATGTCTGCCGGGTCGAGCGCCACCGACGCTCCAGCGACGTTCTCTTCCAGATAGCGGCGGCGCTTGGTTCCGGGAATGGGCACGAGATCGTCGCCCCGGTGCAGCAGCCAGGCGAGCGCGATCTGCCCTGGTGTCGCCCCCTTGGCCGCAGCGATCTCGCGAACCAGCGAGGCCGCCCTCACATTCGCATCGAAATTGGCGCCCTGAAAGCGGGGATCGCCGCGGCGGAAATCGTCCTCCGGATACTCCTCGGCGCGCTTTGCCGTCCCCGTGAGGAAGCCGCGGCCGAGCGGGCTGAACGGGACGAGCCCGATCTCGAGCTCGCGGAGCACCGGGATGATCCGGGCTTCGAGGTTTCGCTCCCACAAGGAGTATTCGCTCTGCAACGCCGAAATCGGATGCACAGCGTGGGCGCGGCGAATGGTGCTCTCCCCCGCCTCACTCAGGCCGAGATAGCGCACTTTGCCCGCGCGCACCAGGTCGGCCATGGCCCCGACGACGTCCTCGATCGGAACCGCCGGATCGACACGATGTTGGTAAAAGAGATCGATCCGGTCGGTTCGGAGCCGCCGAAGCGACGCTTCCGCCACCGATTTGACGTGCTCCGGACGGCTGTCAAGCGCGTATCGGTCTTCACTCTCGAGGCGAAAACCGAATTTGGTGGCGATGACCACGCCGTCCCGCCGGCCTTCGAGCGCCCTGCCGAGCAGCTCTTCATTGGTGAACGGGCCATAGACCTCGGCGGTATCGAAGAGCGTCACGCCGAGCTCGATGGCGCGGTGGATTGTCGCGATCGATTCCTTCTCGTCGCCCGGACCGTAGGACTGGCTCATCCCCATGCATCCGAGTCCGAGCGATGCTACCTCGAGTCCCTGAAGCCCGAGCCTGCGCCGTGCAAGCATGGTATCTCCTCAGGCGTCAGGCTGAAGTGAGGCCAGATCGATCACGAAGCGATACTTCACGTCACTCTTGAGCATCCGCTCGTAAGCGTCGTTGATCTGCTGAATCGGAATGATCTCCACGTCGGAAGCGATGCCGCGCTCGGCGCAGAAGTCGAGCATTTCCTGGGTCTCGCGAATGCCGCCGATGAGGCTGCCGGCGAGCGAACGGCGCTTGAAGATCAGGTTTCCGACGCTCGGCGACGGATGGGGGTGATCGGGCACGCCGACCAGGCACATCGTGCCGTCGCGCTTGAGCAGCTCGAGGTAGGCGTCGAGACTGTGCGGCGCGGCGACGGTGTTCAGAATGAAGTCGAAGCGCCCCTTCTGCTTCTTCATCTCGTCGGCGTTCTTCGACACAACGACCTCGCTGGCGCCCAGTCGCTTGCCGTCGGCGGCCTTGCCCGGCGAGGTGGTGAAGAGGACGACTTCGGCGCCGAACGCATGCGCGAGCTTGACTGCCATGTGGCCGAGGCCACCAAGCCCGACGACGCCGACGATTTGGCCCTTCGACACGTTCCAGTGACGGAGCGGCGAGTAGGTGGTGATACCGGCGCAGAGGAGGGGAGCAGCCGCGGCAGGGTCGAGCTTTTCCGAGACGCCGAGCACGAAGTCCTGGTCCACCACGATCCGCTTCGAGTACCCCCCGTAGGTCATGCCGCCAAGAACGGGGTCGGGGCTGTTGTAGGTGTAGACCGTCCCCGTTTGACAGTACTGCTCCATGCCCTCACGACAGTCGGGGCAGGTACGGCACGAGTCGACCATGCATCCGACGGCCGCCAGGTCGCCGGCCTTGAAATGCGAAACCTCGTGGCCGGCCCGCACCACCCGGCCCATGATTTCGTGTCCCGGAATGATCGGATAGCTGGTGCCGGCCCACTGGTTCCGCACCTGATGGAGGTCGGAGTGGCAGACGCCGCAGTAGAGGATCTCGATATCGACGTCCTTCGGGCCGGGCTCGCGGCGCTCGAACGAGAAGGGCGACAAGGGGGTGGTGGCGCTCCGTGCGGCGTATCCCGCGGTCCTGGTCATGCTATGACTCCAGTGGGGTAAAGGTCGAATGTCGGGGGCCGTTCGCTCACCGGCTCCTGAACGCGGCGGCGATGGTTTCCCTGTCCAGCGCCCAGTAGCTGGTTTGCCCTTCCTTGCGCTTGCGAACGATGCCCGATTCGATGAGGGCATCGGTGTGGTGACAGAGGAGCGCGAGGCTGATGCCGGCGTACTCGGCGACCTCCGTGCCGGTAGCCTCATCGTTGCGCCGCTGCAGAAATTCCACGATTCGGAGCCTGGTGGGCTCGCCGAGGGCCTTGAAGACCGCGGCGCGCTGGTCGATCGATCCCGAGACTCTTGGCTTTGGCATGGGAGAATCGTAATCGGGCCGGAGTGTTAGTCAAGTGGTTTAATAACCACTTGATTGTCTCGGACGCGGCCGGTAGCTTCCAGCGTCATGACCGACACGATACTTCGCCTGAGTGTGCTCGACCAGGCTCCGATTCCGGCGGGCTCCACCGGTGCCCAGGCGCTGAACAACAGCGTGGACCTTGCCCGCCTGGCCGACATCCTGGGATTCCACCGCTACTGGGTCGCCGAGCACCACGGCACTCCCATGCTGGCCTGCGCGAGCCCCGAGGCGCTCATCGGGCCCATTGCCGCCGCCACATTGCACATCAGAGTGGGGAGCGGAGGCGTCATGCTGCCCCATTACAGTCCACTCAGGGTCGCCGAAAGCTTCAGCATGTTGAGCGGGCTCTTCCCGGGCCGGATCGACCTGGGCGTCGGCCGGGCCCCCGGCACCGACCCGCACACGTCGTTCGCCCTTCAGCGCGACCGACGCTCCGCGGCCCCCGACGACTTCCCTGAGCAGCTGGGCGAGCTGCTCGGCTACCTGGGCGACTCCATGCCGGCCGGCCACCCATTCGCCCGGCTCGCCGCCCTCCCGGGTTTGCCCGGAGTTCCCGAGCCGTGGCTTCTCGGCTCCTCGCCACGGAGCGGCATCTGGGCCGCCGAGCTTGGCCTCCCGTACGCCTTCGCCGATTTCATCAACCCGCACGGCGCCGCCATCGCGCACGAGTATCGGCGGGCATTCAGGCCATCCCGCTGGCGGGGGGCGCCGGAGCTCGCGGTGGCGCTCTGGGTCGTGTGTGCGGAGACGGACGAGGAGGCGGAACGGCTGGCGTCGAGCGCCGACATGGCGTTCGCACTCCTGAACCAGGGGCGGCTCATCCGGGTGCCGCCGGTGGAGGAGGCGCTCCGTTTCCTCGAATCACAGCGCAGCGGCCACCTCGCTCACTCGCCGCTTCCGGTGCGCGAGCGCCGTCGCATCGTCGGCGCGCCCGCCACCGTCAAGTCCGGAATCGAGGCGGCGGCGAGGGAATACGCGGCCGACGAAGTCGTGATCGTGACCATCACTCACGCTCACGAAGCGCGCCGCCGGTCCTACGAGCTGGTTGCACGGGCGTTCGAGCTCGACTCACCGCTCGCAGATACTGCGGAGGCCACGGCGGGCTTTAACAGTTCAACAACTGCTTGACAGTGCTTCATCGCCCGGGCACGCCGGTGGTCGCCGTTCGCTCGCGGTGCAAGCGTCACGTCCGCGCGCACCGGCGCTTCGCCTCGGCTGCGCCACAACTGGGGGGTGTCCTGTGTCCGACAATTCCGAGATGCCCGTGCGGCGCAGCTCGCATCGCGGCAACCTGATCTGGCTCTGCATCGCTCTCACCTTCGTGCCTGCGGTCGTGATACGCATGATCCCCGGAGGCTGGTACGAGCTGCATCCGGTGGCCAAGTGGGTCACGATCGGGATGGGGGCGGCGTGCACCCTCGCGGTGTGCTACCTGGTCCTGACGTCCAAGAGCGATGGTGGCTGAGTCGTCTCACGACAACGCCCGCCCACCATTCGGTGAGCGGGCGTTGTGGCGCGCGGGCTCTCTATCTGCGGACGACCACGATCATCCGCACTCGCTGAACCCGCACACGTGGCACTTGATGCACCCTTCGGCGAACTCGAGCTGCGACCCGCAATCGGGGCAGGCACCGGAGAACGTCTGTTGCATGCCGCCCAGCATCATCTGCTCGCCCCCGGCCATGTTCACCCGCGACACCCCTGGCGTTCCTTCGACGGCGGCGGCGGCGGCGCCGGGGAGAAGCTCCTGCTGGATGCCCTGCTTTTCCTGCATCCACCGCTCGATGGCGATACCGACCGCATCGGGCACCGAGAGGACCTTGTTGGGTCCGAGGCCGATGACGCGATCGGAGCTGATGCCACGGAGCTGGCGGTAGATCTCCTTCATGGGGATACCCGAGCGGAGCGCGAGGCTGATGAGGCGACCCAGCGCCTCGACGTCGGCCATGAGCGCGCCGCCTGCCTTGCCGAGGCTCATGAAGACTTCGAACGGCTGCCCCCGGTCATCCTCGGTGATGGTGACGTAAAGAGTTCCCAGCGGCGTCTCGAGGCGCCGGGTGGCGCCCCGCAGCAACTCGGGCCGGGAGCGTTTCTGCCGGCGCTGGAGATTTTCCGCCTCGAGATCGAGCACGATGCGCCGCAGGCGATCGTTTTCCGCGCCGATTTCGGCAAGCTGCCCGCGGAGATCGGCAATGTCGGAGGGGCTCCCGGTGGCGGCCGCGGCGGCAGCGACCGGACCGCCGACCGCCTCCTTCACCTTCCTGGCCGTGGAGCCGGTCGAGAGCACCTGCATGTCGCGGCTGCCGTCGCGGTACACCGTGACGCCCTTGCAGTCGAGGCTGAAGGCGAGGCGGTAAATCTCCTCGACGTAGTCCTCGGTGGCATCGTGGGCGAAGTTGCAGGTCTTCGAGATGGCGCTGTCGTTGTACTCCTGAAAGGCCGCCTGCATGCGGATGTGCCACTCGGGCTTGATGTGGTTGGCGGTAACGAACACCCGCTGCCACCTGGCCGGCACCTCGGGGAAGCCGATGTGCCCCGCCTCGGCGATGCGCCGCATCAGGTCGTCCGAGTACCACCCCTCCGCCCGGGCGATGGCGACGAAGTCGTCGTTCACGTCGGGCATGAGGCTGCCCGCCTGATTCCGCATGAACGCCACGGCAAAGAGCGGCTCGATTCCGGAACTGCACCCGGCAATGATGGAGATGGTGCCGGTGGGCGCCACAGTGGTGACGTTGCAGTTGCGCAGGCGGCGCGTGGGGCGGATCCGCTCGCCTTTCGGGCCGCGCGCGCAGGTTTTGTCGGGACCCCAGATGCTCCGCTCCCACTCGGGGAAGACGCCGCGCTCGGCCGCCAGCCGCTCCGATTCGATCTTCGCTTCTTCGTCCACGAACTGTTGAATCCGGCGGCCGAGCTCGACGCCTTCCTCCGAATCGTAGGGAATGCCGAGCTTGACGAAAACGTCCGCGAGCCCCATCACGCCGAGGCCGATGCGCCGGATGCGCTGGGCCAGGTCGGTGATTTCAGGCAGCGGATACTGGTTGGCATCGATGACGTTCTCGAGGAAATGGGTGGCCAGGTGAACCACCGGGCGCAGCGCATCCCAGTCGATCTGCCCATCACGTACGAAGACGCCGAGGTTGATCGAGCCGAGATTGCAGACGTCGTACGGAAGGAGGGGTTGCTCACCGCAGGGATTCGTGGCCTCGTACGAGCCAAGATGGGGCACCGGATTGTAGTAGTTGGCCTTGTCGACGAAGAACACTCCCGGCTCACCCGTCTTCCAGGCGCCGTGAATGATGCGATTCCATACCTCGCGGGCGTTGAGCTGGCCGGTGACCTTGCCCGTCTTGGGATGGTGCAGATCGTACATGGCATCGGCCTCGACGGCTTCCATGAAGGCGTCGGTGACGGCGACCGAGATGTTGAAGTTCGTGACCTGGGTCAGGTCTTCCTTGCAGGTGATGAACTCCATGA
>JBOHSC010000468.1:0-16461 GCA_050733115.1 Gemmatimonadales bacterium | reverse complement strand
CACCTCGACGACGATGACGCGGTTGTGGCTCTCGGCGGTGGAGTGCAGCTTGTCGATGGCTTCGGTCGCGGTGCTCACTGCGGTGTCGAAGCCGAAGCTGCGCTGCGTCCCGCTGACATCGTTGTCGATCGTCTTGGGCACGCAGACCACCGGCAGCCCCTTCCGCCAGAGATCGTGCGAGATCTGCAGGCTTCCGTCGCCGCCGATGGACACGAGGGCGTCGAACCCGCTCGCCTGGAACGCGGCCACGAGATCGCCGGAGCGGTCGACCTCGTGCTCCTCTCCGTTCTCGTCCTTCATTACGTACCGGAAGGGGTTGCCGCGATTGGTGGTGCCGAGGATGGTGCCGCCGAGGTGGGTGATACCACGTACTTCGGCAAGGCCGAGAGGGACGACACCGTTCACCGAGAGCAACCCTTCGTAGCCTCGCTGAATGCCGTAGGACTTCCACCCGCGGTAGTAGGCGGACAGCACCACCGCGCGGATGACCGCGTTCAGCCCAGGGGCATCACCGCCGCCCGTCGAGATGGCAATGCGCATTCAGGGCGCGGAGCCGATCAACTTCACGACCTCTCCGGGCTCGGCGTGGCGTCCGAGCGCCTTCTTCGAGAATAGGAGGCGGCCATCGACGGTCACGTCGAACACTCCTCCGGACGATGGCACCTGACTGATGTCGGCATCGGGATAGGCCTGCTGCAGCTCAGCCGCCAGACCGGCGGCTCTGGATTGGTAGTTTCAGGCGACGCAGTATTTGATCGCAACGAGCACGAGTCGCTCCCAGTTGAGTTCACACGGGCTTTCGCCGCGAATCGTAGCGCTTGCGGTAAGAGAAGCCAAGGGGAACAACGGTTGGTGACGTGGCTCCTTGTCAGGGCAGGCGGGAGTCTCTATCTATTTGAGCCATGCGAACCTACCCGTGGATTGTCCGGCGCCGGCTCAGGGCCGGTCTCGGTCTGTTGCTGGTCATCGCCGCGCCGCTTGCGGCACAACAGCGCAAGTACCTCGTCGAGCTGGGGGCCGCGGGTGCCTACCAGTCGTTCGACAATGCGACTGATCTGGGCGGTTCGGTCGGAGGAGTCGGCCGGCTGGGCGTGTGGCTCCCGGCCAATTTCTCGGTGGAGGTGGCGGGCTCCTTCGCCAAGCCGAAGACCACGGTGACCGATCTGCTGGGCAACGCTACTTCCGTTTCCGTCAATGCCCGCACTTTCTCCGCCGCTCTGCTCTACAACATTCTGATCGGTTCGAAGAGCTCGTTCTTTCTCAAGGCGGGCGCAGGCTCCACCAAGTACGGGAGCAGCTGCCCCGTCGGCACGAGAACCATCTGTGGTAGCGGTGGCTCGCTCATCGGCGGGGCCGGCTTCCGGGTCGGAATCACTCCCTCCCTGATGGCCCGCGGAGACCTCGAGGTCAACCGCAACAAGAGCAGTACCCGGTCCCTGACGAACGTGGGCACGAGCCTCGGCCTCAGCGTCATGCTCGGCAGCAAGCCGATCCCCGACAGCGACGGCGACGGCGTCCAGAACAACCGCGACCGGTGCCCCGATACCCCGCGTGGCGCGCAGGTAGACGCGCGCGGCTGCCCCAGCGACGAGGACGGCGACGGCGTGCCCAACGGCATCGACCGCTGCCCCGGCACCGCCGCGGGATCGACGGTGGACGCCACGGGCTGCCCGAAGGACTCCGACGGCGACAACATCCCCGACGGCCTCGACCGTTGCCCCGACACGCCGCCGGGAGTGCTGGTAGACCTGAACGGCTGCCCCAAGGACAGCGACGGAGACGGGATCCCCGACGGCCTCGACCGCTGCTCGGACACTCCCCACGGAGCCACCGTGGACGCCCTGGGTTGCCCTGGCGACGAAGATGGCGACGGGGTGCTGGACGGCCTCGATCGCTGCCCACGGACCCCCGCAGGCGTCATGGTGATGCCCAACGGATGCGTGGCGGGACAGGCTCCCGGACAGCCGGCGCCATCGGTGTCGCCTGCGCCGACGGCCCCCGACACGACGACCCGGAGGCCGAGACCGGCCCGGAATCAGCCCCGCGCCCAGCAGAACCCCCCTGCCGCAGCTCAGCCACCCCCGGGGGCACCGAAGGCGCCGCCGGCAGCCACCGGGACGATTGTCGCGGGGGTCATTCCGGACGTCGGTTTCGCGCCCGGCACCGCCCGGCTCTCCCCATCATCGTACGTCGCGCTCGACTCGGTGGCCGCCCTGCTTATCGCCGACCCGTCGGCCACCGTCGAGGTCTCCGCGCATACCGACAATTCCGGAACGGCGGCAGAAAATCTCCGGCTCACCGGTCTCCAGGCCGATGCGGTGCGCGACTATCTCGTCCTGCGGGGCGTACCGTACCAGCAGATCGCCGCGAAGGGCTACGGAGCCACGCTGCCCCGGACGCCGGACACCACGCCTCGCGGCCGCACCGTGAACCGCAGGGTCGAGATCAGACTCATCACCCCCGGCCCCTGATTTGCTTGAGAGAGTGATGGCGGCATAACTGTTTACCGCGCATCACTTTCCCCTGCAACGTCTTGGGTCCGATGATCCGTTCGTTCGCGTGCGGCATTCTCGCAATCTCAATGCACATTGCCTCGTTGTCGGCACAGCAGGTCGCGGGCTGGGGGGACGAGCTTCCCCCGGCGCCGCCGCCGCCTGATTCTTTCTTTGCAGTGCCGATCGTCGAGGTGCCGGCGCGCCAGCCCGCCCCGCCCCTCACCCGTCCACCCGCAGAGGTCAAGGCGATCTACGTCAACGCCTGGGCGTTCGGCGGGAGGAAGTTTTACGACCTGGTACGCCTCGCCGACCAGACCGAAGTGAACTCCTTCGTGATCGATGTGAAGGACGACACCGGGTATCTCACCTACCGTTCCGAAGTGCCCACCGCGATCGAGATCGGCGCCAACACACAGCGCCGGGCACGCGACGTACAGGAGCGGCTCCGGATACTCCGCGAGCATGGGATCCATCCGATCGCTCGCATCGTCGTCGCCAAGGATCCGCTGCTCGCCTCGAAGAAGCCGGGGTGGTCGGTTCATCACGTGAACGGCGGACTCTGGCACGACCGTCTCGATTTTGCCTGGGTCGACGCGTTCAACGATTCGGTCTGGGTCTACGCCTCGCAGCTGGCGGCGGAAGCGGTGCGGATGGGCTTCGCCGAGGTCCAATATGACTATGTGCGGTTCCCTGACGAGCCCGAGTCCCGGCTGGTGCTGGCGGTCTTCCCCGGGCGCCGGGGCGGGGAGACCAAGCGCCAGGGTGTCACGCGGAATCTTCGCCTCCTTCGCGACCGAACGCGCTCCCTCGGCGTGCCCTTCACGATCGACGTCTTCGGCCTCACCACCAGCGCGCCGACCGATATGGGCATCGGGCAGATGTGGGAAGACCTGGTCACGACGGCCGACGTGGTGCTTCCGATGGTGTATCCGAGCCACTATTTCCGCGGGTACTACAATCTGAAGCACCCGAACAGCGAGCCGTACAAGGTGATCCGCCGGGCCATGCAGGATGCGATCAGACGCTCCGAGCCCCTTGGCAAAACCGCGGAGATCCGGCCCTATCTCCAGGCCTTCACGCTCGGCCAGCCACGGTACACGCCGAGCCACGTGCGGGACCAGATCCGCGCGGCCGAAGAGCTCGGCATCAAGTCGTGGGTGCTCTGGAATCCCCGGAGCGCCTACGAGCCGGCGTACTTCCGACCGAAGGTCACTACCACAGTCCAACTTGGTGCCGATTCGCCGGAACTCCGTCCCGCGGAGGGGACGAAGTAGAGTTCCGTTGGTTGGTATCGCCCCCCAGCCATCATCTCAAGCAGTCTTCTGACAACGGCTTACCCATCAGAGTGACGCCGGGTCCGGGGCTTGCCATGGTCCCGCCTTGACCGGCCCCCCCGGGGCCTTATTCTCTACAGACGAATTTCAATCTTGTCGCCCTGGAGTGGCCTTCCCGCCGTCCGGCCGGGCTGGCGCACACCGATCTCGTTGCGGAGTCCTGATGAAGAACCTGATTCGCTTCGGTCTATTGGCAGGCATGGTGATCGTGCTGCACGCTACCCCGGCCACTGCTCAGACCGCCAAGCCGGCCACCGTGACTCCCGAAGCCATCGTCAAGGGCGACTCGATCTTTCATGGCCCGGGAAACTGCTATGCCTGCCATGGCGCCAACGCTCAGGGAGTGGTAGGCCCCAACCTCACCGACGCCGCGTGGATTCACGGCGACGGATCGTACGACTTCATCGTCGCGACCGTCACCAAGGGTATCGCCAAGGAAGAGTCGAAGAGCGGCATCCCCATGCCGGCCAAGGGCGGCTCCGCCATTACCGATGATCAGGTCAAGCAGGTCGCGGCCTACGTCTACTCGCTGAGTCACAAGTAGCGGAGCCAAGACCGCAACGAGGAAAAGACAGCGGGGGTGCACGATATGCACCCCCGCTGTCTTTTCCGGACTCTCGAGCTCAGACGGCGGCGGAAAGCCCCCGCAGCGCGGTGTAGGCGTACCACACCCCGAAGAGCAGGCTCGCGGTGCCCAGGACCGGCACGAGCCGGACGAGCCTGCGCGCGATGGGACCGCGTACGAGAGCGTAGCCAAAGGCGGTGGAGAGGAGCGCCATCGAGAGCGCCGTGGCGCCGGCGAAGAGCGTAAGCGCGATCACGCTCTCGGTCCGCCCGGGTATGGCGCCCACCAGCAGGATCCCCACTCCAGCAGAGCCTCCCGCGCCGTGCATCAGGCCGATGCCGAACGAAGCGAGCGGAGTTCTTCCCATTCCCTCCGCGTGCAGGTGGTCATGGGACTCCTGCGTGTGATCGGCGTGATGCGTCTCGTGGGCGTGCGGATGGGCGTGCCGGACACCGCCGTGGGCATGCTGGTGTGCGTGAAAGGTCCCCCGCTTCCAGCGAACGAGCAGCCGCACCGCCAGCGCGACGATAACTACGCCGATCGTGGCTTCGGCGAGGCTCTGGACCGTCACCGGCAGATACTGGTGAAAGAGGACTACCGGAATGCCGAAGACGAAGAGCGTGGTGGCGTGCCCCAGTCCCCAGGAAAGGCCGAGTATGCCGGCGCGACGCGCGCCCTCGCGCTCATCGGCCAGGAGCAGGGTGGAGACTGCCGTCAGGTGGTCGGGATCGGTGGCGTGGCGGAGCCCGAGGAGGATCGCGATGACGATCCCCATCGTTCCGCTTCCGCCGAAGTGAGCGATCCAGTCGTCAATGCCCGACACAGCGCCACCTGCTCTCTCTGGTTGGACGGGGTGGATGGTACCCGCTGCCGCCCCCGAGCGCGAGGGCCCGGATCGGATAACTTCCAGTCATGAGCCTCAATCGCCTGACCGGATCCGGGTCTGCCTACCTCAAGTCCGCGGCCCACCAGCCTATCCACTGGTATCCATGGAGCGACGAGGCCTTCGCCGCCGCACGAGATCAGGATCGTCCCGTCCTTCTCGACATCGGCGCCGTCTGGTGCCACTGGTGCCATGTGATGGACGGCGAGTCGTACGAGGACCCCGAGCTGGCCCGCTTCCTCAATGACGAATTCGTCTGCATCAAGGTGGACCGCGACGAGCGCCCCGACGTGGACGTGCGTTATCAGCGGGCGGTGCAGGCGCTGACCCGGCAGGGCGGCTGGCCGCTGACAGCCTTCCTCACCCCGTCGGGCGAAGTCTTCTACGGCGGGACCTACTTTCCGCCCGATGGGAAGCACGGACGCCCGGGATTCCGGACCGTGCTGGCGGCGGTCCTCGAGGCCTATCGGTCCCGCCGAGAGCAGATACAGGCCCAGGCCGACGCGATCCGGCGCGTGGTAACCGCCGACCTCGACCAGGCGATGCCCGGCGACCTTCCCCCCTCCGCGCTTCAGGACGCGACGAACGGAATGGCCCGGGTATTCGATCCGGCGAACGGCGGATTCGGGGGCCAGCCCAAGTTTCCCCATCCGGGCGCCGTCACATTCCTGCTCCATCGCTGGTCCGATACGCGCGACGATCTCACTCGCCGCATCATCGACCGCACCCTCGAAGGCATGGGGCGCGGTGGAGTCTGCGACCAGCTCGGCGGCGGCTTCCACCGCTATAGCGTGGACGCCCAGTGGATCGTCCCCCACTTCGAGAAAATGTCGTACGACAACTCGGAGCTGCTCAAGGCCTATCTCGACGCCTTCGCCCTCTTCGGCACGGAGGAGTACGCCGGGGTGGCCCGGGGAATCGTGCGATGGGTGCGCGAGGTGGCCGCGGACCCGGAGGGCGGCTATGCGGCCAGCCAGGATGCCGACGTCGGCCTGGACGACGACGGGAACTATTTCACGTGGACGAGGGAGGAAGCGGCGGCGGAGCTGACGCCCGAGGAAATGGAGATCGCCGCCGCGTACTACGACATCGGCACCGCCGGCGAGATGCATCACGACCCCGGGCGGAACGTTCTGTACGTGGCCGAGCCGCTCGGCGGGATCGCGGCGCGAACCGGGCGCAGTATCGCGGACGCCGAGGGTCTCCTCGACTCGGCGAAGCGGAAACTCCGTGCGGCCCGCGACCGCCGGCCGGTGCCTTTCGTGGACCGGACCCACTACACCAACTGGAACGCGATGATGGCCTCGGCGCTGCTCCGCGCGGGAGAGGTCCTGGGCGACGAGTGGGCGAAGGCGCATGCCCTCACCACGATGTCGCGGATCCGGCGGGAGAGTGCCGAACCCGGCGCTGTGGCCCACACCCGCGGCGGTGTGCGAGGAATGCTCGACGACCAGGTGCAGGTCGCGTCGGCCGCGATCGATGCCGCGGAGGCGACCGCTGATCCGGCGTGGCTCGACTGGGCGGAGCGGATCATGGACCGGGTCTGGGAGGATTACTGGGACCGGGAGAGCGGAGGACTCTTCGACACTCCGCGCGGCCGGGACTCGGAGCCGGGCCTGCTTCCGACCCGCGCCAAGCCGGTGCAGGACACGCCGACGCCCTCGCCGAACGGTGTGGCAGGAATTGTCTTCTCCCGCCTGCACCAGCATACGGGAGCGCCGCGGTGGCGCGAGCGAACCGAGGCCCTGGTGCAAGCCTTCGCCGGCCGGCCGGGAGATCTCGGCATCCATACCGCCGCATACCTCCTGGCGGCGGACTGGCACGTCAACCCGGCAACCCATCTCGTGATCGTCGGCGACCCCGAAGAGGAGACCGCACACGCCATGCACGCGGCGGCGCTGGCGAGCTTCGTGCCGCGGCGTATTGTATGGCGGGTGAGTTCATCGAGCGCCGCGGAGCGCTCGCTGCCCGCGGCGCTCGCTGCCATGGCAGATACCGGCCGGAGCCCGCGCGGGTATGCCTGTAGCGGCGCCAGTTGCAGCGCGCCGGCGGACGATCTCGAGAGCTGGATGGCGACGCTGGCCGCCCTCCCTCGGGCGGTGCCGGTGTGACGACGACCGCGTATAGATTACCCCACCGTCCACTCGCACCGTGAGGATTTAGTGGCCAAGACCGCGACGATCGAGACCAGCAAGGGCACCATCGTGGCCGACCTCTTCGACACCGAGGTACCGGGCACCGTCTCCAATTTCGAGAAGCTCGCCAACAGCGAGTTCTACGACGGCACCCGCTTCCATCGCGTCATTCCGAACTTCATGATCCAGGGCGGCGACCCCCTCTCCAGGGAGGCCGGCAACCCGCGCGTGGGCACTGGTGGTCCCGGCTACAAGATCAAGTGCGAGACGCATCTGAATACGCACAAGCATGTGGTGGGCACCCTTTCCATGGCGCACGCGGGGAAGGACACCGGCGGCAGCCAGTTCTTCATCTGTCACGGTCCTCAGTCGCACCTCGACCGGGTGCACACCGTCTTCGGCCAGGTGCGCAAGGGGATGGATGTGGTCAACAGCATCACGCAGAACGACGTCATCACCTCCATTCGAGTCGCCTGACACTGCATCTCGATTTCGCTCTCGTCGCCGATTACGCCCTCATCGATCAGCAGGGCAAGCTCAGCGTTCTGGGCATCTTCCAGCACGTCTGGCTCACCAGCTTTCCCGCCATCTGTCCCCGCACCCATCTCGTGCTCAGGGTCAGGGGTCGGCGCACCGAGATCGGCGTCCACACCATTCGCATCCGGTTCGTGGAGGAGAGCGGAACGGAGCTGCTCGGCGGCGAGGGCACCGTGCAGTTCGGTGAACCGCCGGCCGGCATCGTGGATGTCGAGGCCGGCGCGGTGCTGGTGTTCGACATCCCCCTTCCCCGCCCCGGCTCGTACGCCTTCGAGATCACCCTCGACGGAGAGGTCTCGACGAGAGTCCCGCTGACGGCCGGATACGTCCAGCAGTAGATCGACCTCCGACCTTCGATCTCATGATCTCCCGCGACCACGCCCTGACCCTCATGCACTCCTACACCGCCTCCGACGCGTTGCGGAAGCACATGTATGCCGTCGAGATCGCCATGCGTGCGATGGCCGAGCGGGCGGGGGAGGACCCCGAGGCGTGGGGGATCGTCGGGCTGCTCCACGATTTCGACTACGAGCGCTTTCCCAACGATGCCCACGCGCCCGACGCCGAGCATCCCGCCGAAGGGGTGCGCCTCCTGGCAGCGCAGGGATTGCCAGAGCCGATGCAGCGCGCCATCCTGGGCCACGCCGCCTACACCGGCGTTCCCCGCGATTCGCCGATGGCAAGAGGGCTCTTCGCGGTCGACGAGCTGTGTGGCTTCCTGGTGGCGTGCGCCCTCGTGCGGCCGTCGCGAAGCCTGGTCGACCTCGAGGTACCGAGCGTCAAGAAAAAGCTCAAGGACAAGGCGTTCGCCCGGGGTGTGAGCCGGGAAGATGTAACCCGGGGAGCCGCCGAGATCGGAGTGCCGCTGGACGAGCATATCGACTTCGTGCTGCGCTCGCTCCGTCCGCACGAGCGGGTGCTGGGGCTGGGAGCCGTCTGACCGCCGCCGGACCGGGGAGCGCCGAGCAGTCGATCGTCTGCGCGATCAACCGGGCCGCGGGCAGCCGGCCCGTTCCCGGCAATGACGTGCGCGTGCTCATCGATGGTCCCGAGGCCTACCCGGCGATGCTCGACATCATCGCCCGCGCCACCCGCTGGATCCACTTCGAGAATTACATCATCCGTAGCGACGCGGCGGGGAGCCGCTTCGCCGAGGCGCTCATGGCGCGCGCGCGAGAGGGAGTCCGCGTCCGCGTGCTCTACGACGCGCTCGGCTCCTCGACTACCAGCCGGAAATACTGGCGGGCACTTCGCACCGCGGGCGCCGAAGTGCGGGCCTTCCATCCCATTCAGCCGCTCGACCTGGTCGCCAATTTTTCCCGGGACCACCGGAAGCTGGTCGTGGCCGACGGCGAGCGCGCCGTGATCGGCGGTCTCTGCATCGGGAACGAGTGGACGGGGGAGGCGGCCGATGGCGAGATGCCGTGGCGTGACACGGCGGTGGACTTGTCGGGGCCCGCGTGCGCGCTGATCGATCAGGCCTTCGGGCAAACGTGGAAGGTGACGGGCGGCGAGATCCCGTCCGGCGACACCACCGGACGAGTCGCGCCGAGGGGGGAGGCGGAGGTACGGGTCATCCGTGGCGAGCCGGGACAGGGGCGTACCTACCGCGTCACCGAGCTGCTCGCGGCCGGGAGCCTGGACCGGCTCTGGATCACCGACGCCTACCTCGTCGCCCCGCCTCGACTCTTCCAGGCCCTGCGGGACGCGGCGAGGGACGGAGTGGACGTGCGGCTGCTGGTGCCGGGATCGAGTGATCTCCCGCTCGTGAGAAACCTCTCGCGAATCGGATATCGCGGGCTGTTACGCGCCGGTGTGCGGATCTTCGAGTGGGAGGGGCCGATGTTGCATGCCAAGACGATCGTGGCCGACGGCCGGTGGAGCAGGATCGGCTCGAGCAACCTCAACCATTCGAGCCTGATGGGAAACTGGGAGCTCGACGTGTTGATCGAGAACACAGGGCTGGCCGAGGCGATGGAGCACCAGTTCCGACAGGACATCGCGAGAAGCCGCGAGGTGACCCGGCGGGCGGTGCGCGCCCCCCGCCGCATCAGCGACGCGCTGCCGACGGCGCTCAGCCGCGAGAATCCCCAGGTGCCCGCCCCGGCCCATCACAAGAGCGTCAGGGAACGGCGGCAGCGCGCGGTGGTTGCGCTGCGCATCGTGCTGGCCAACGCCCGCCGGTCGATTTTCCTTCCGCTCACCATAGGACTGATCGTACTCGGCGTGTTCTTCTTCGTCCTTCCCACCACCGCCGCCTATACCTTTGGCGTGCTCTGCGCCTGGCTCGCGGTCAGCGCGTGGCGCGAGGCGTTCCGCCGCCGTGCGGACCGCTAGGCATCAGCGCCTGCCGCCTATTGCGGCGGCGGACCGGCGGGCTTGCTCATCTCGACGAAGCGCTTCCGCTGCTCCGGGGAGAGCGACGCCTGGATGTCCCGGCGGGTGCGGGAAGAGATGTCCTCGAACCGCGGGCGCATCTCGAGCATCAGCGCACGCACTTCGGCCTCCCTCCGCGCGAGCACCGAATCCACCTGCTGGCGCTGCACCGGCGAGAGATCGAGCTTGCTCTGGAGCTTCGACAGTACCCACTTCCTCGACTCGGGCGGCGGTCCCTTGGGAACCCGCCCGCCGACCACCATGGACATGATCCGGCGATGCTCGACGGCGCGATCGAGCGCGGCGCCGATGGCAATGCCGGCAAGGCCGACGAGCAGGATGACGATGGCGGCGAGGAGACGAGAGCTGCGGAAGGGGCTCATCGGACGCCCCACGTGGTGAACTCGTCGTGATGCTCGGTTCGCACCAGTGAGGCAAAGGCGCTTTCGTCGGGATATGCCGTCGCCACGCGTGCTATCGCGACGGACTCGGGCGCCACGGCCAGTGACTCGGGCACGGGTGATGCCGAGATGGCGCGCCAGAGGAGAAAGAAGCTGCAGAGCATCGCCGCGATACTCGCGGCCGCGGCGACCCGGCTCCACTGAGCGATGAATTCCCACCAGTCGCCCGCCCTCGCTCCCCCACCGGCGGCGCGGCGCATGATCTCGAGCCGGAGACGATCCCAATCGCTGTCGAGGTGGGGGATAGCGATGTCGCCGGCGCGGAGGATGCGCGCAAGCGCTTCGTCGCGCTCCGGGTCCTGGTCCCAGCGGATCTGGTCAATCATCCGGCCGACTCCTGAAATTGGGCGAGCAAGCCACGCAGGGACCGGCGCGCCTCATGTAGATGCCATCGCACGGTTCCGGCGGGAATCCCGAGCATCGCGGCGATCTCCGCACCGGAGAATCCGTCGAGCTCGAACAGCTGGACCACGAGCCGCTGTCGCTCGGGAAGCTGAGCAAGAGCCTGGGCGACCGCGTCGCGGAGGGCCGCCCGTTCGACACCGGTGGCCGGCCCCGGCTCGCGGCTGGCGAAGACATCGCGATCGAGCGACTCGGTTTGCCGCCGCGCGCGGGACTTCCTGAAATTGAGCCCCCGCGTTACCACGATACGGTATAGCCAGGGCCCGAAGCGCCGAGTGGTGTCGAAGGTGTGGATGTTGGTGAGCGCCGCGAGCATTGCTTCCTGCACCACGTCCTCCGCATCCTGCCGATGGCCAAGCAGCCGGTACGCCACCGCGAACGCCCCCCGCATGTACCGCTGCACCAGCAGATCGAACGACTCCGTATCGCCCTGCTGGACGCGCACGATGGCTGCCGCCTCCTCCGGGTCGGGAGGCGCCGGCACCGGGACGGACTCTGGGGAACCCTCCCCCTCCCCGGCGCTCACCACGGCGAGTGTGGAATCAGTCGTGCTCTTCCTCGGCGTCCAGGGACGCGTGGGCCGCCGGAGAAGTCCCGTCGGACGGCCCGCCGACGGGAGACGTCAGTGGCAGTATACAGCCCGCCGCCCCTGGCCGTTGGAGGTCGTGGCGATGCCCCCGGGCCCGGCACCAACGGCCCCGGCCTCGAGGGTGTAGATGCAAGAGGCGATTCGGCGCGACATTGGCCGTTAGCCGTGAATCCTGTCCATCGATGTCGTCCGGGGTATCTTCCGAAACTCCTCCCGGGCGACATTTGTTCGATCACGGGCAAGCCCCTGGTCCCCCGAATCCTGGAAGGCATGAGAAGCGTTCACGTTCCTCTGCTGGTTCTCTCGTGCGTCACGGCATCCCGGCTCGAAGCACAGGCCCGCGAGGTCACCCTCCAGGAGGCGGTCAGGCTCTCGGAGCAGGTGCAGCCGAGCGTCGTACAGGCCCGGGGCAACGTCGTGACAGCGGCGGCCCAGCATCGAAGCGCCTGGGGTGCGTATCTGCCGTCCGTGAGCGCCTCCTCTTCCGGGAGCGAGTTCTTCTCGGAGGGGGCGTCGAGCGTCGATCCCGTCACCGGCCAGGTGATTGGGGGTGACCGGAGCAACCGGAGCGTGAGCGCCTCGCTCTCGGCGAGCGTGGACCTCTTCACCGGGTTCCGCCGCGGCGCCCAGCTCAAGGCCGCCAAGGCCGGCCAGGAAGCGGCCGGGGCGTCGCTGGTGGACGCCCGCTTCCAGCAGGCGCTCAACACCACCAACCAGTTCTTCGACGCGCTGGCGGCCTCCCAGCTCGTGCGGGTCCGCCAGGCAAGCGTGCACCGGGCCGAGGAACAGCTCAAGGTATCGGTGGCCAAGCTCAGTGCCGGGTCGGCCACCCGCTCGGATTCGCTGCGCTCGCTGGTGACGCTGGGTACCGCGCAGCTCGACCTCATACAATCGCAGACCGATCTGGCCACCGCCGAGGCGGGACTCGCGCGGCTCATCGGCCAGCAGGGCCGGGTGAGCGCCAGGGACGATTCCGCATTCTATCAGGTCGTCGCGCCGATCGATACGGCCGCGGTGCGCATCGAGGCGGAATCGCGCTCGCCGAGGATCCAGGAGGCGACCGCCAATGCAGTGGCGGCGCGCGCCGATCTCCGCGCCGCGCGAGCGGCCTACTGGCCGTCACTCAGTCTCTCGGCCAGCACCTCCTGGAACGGAAGCAAGGCCAACGACTACGATCTCCTGAATCAGCGGCAGCTCAACCTCGGCCTCCGCTGGACGCTCTTCAATGGGTTCGCGCGCGAGCTCTCGGTGACGCAACAGTCGGCCAGCCTCGACGTCGCGGAGGCCAACGCGGCCGACGCCAGCCGCGCGGTGGAGTCGGCGGTGATCTCGCAGCTCGCCGCGATCGACGCGGCGCGGATCAAGATCGACATCACCCAGACCAGCGTCGCCGCCGCCACCGAAGACCTGCGAGTGCAGCAGGAGCGGTATCGGCTTGGCCTCTCGACCATCGTGGACGTGCTGACGTCACAGGAAGCTCTCAACCAGGCGGAGGTCGACGTGGTAACCGCGAGATTCGACTACCTCCGCGCCAAGGCGCAGCTCGAAGCGCTGATCGGACGAACGCTGTGACCGCCTCTCTGAGCGATACCGCCGAACGGATGGCGATGCTGCCGGCCGACGCTCCGCGCGACGCCATCATCATCACCCGGAATCTTCAACGGGACTACGACATGGGCGGAGAGATCGTGCACGCGCTCCGCGGCGTCGATATCACCATCCGAAAGAACGAGTTCGTGGCCGTCATGGGGCCGTCGGGCTCGGGCAAGTCGACGCTGATGAACCTGATCGGCTGCCTCGACAGCCCCACGGCGGGGGAATACTGGCTCAACGGCCATCGGGTGTCGGACCTGGACGACGACGAGCTGGCACGGATCCGGAACAAGGAGATCGGCTTCGTTTTCCAGACGTTCAACCTGCTCCCGCGAGCAACCGCACTCAGCAACGTGGAGCTGCCCCTGGTGTACGCCGGGCTCGGGGGCAGGGAGCGGAAGGCGCAGGCGACGGACGCGCTCACCCGCGTCGGGCTGGCGGACCGGATGCAGCACCGGCCGAACGAGCTCTCGGGGGGCCAACGCCAGCGGGTGGCGATCGCGCGAGCGCTGGTGAATCAGCCCAGCATTCTGCTGGCCGACGAGCCAACGGGCAATCTCGACAGCGCCACGAGCGAAGAGATCCTCGCATTGTTCGAGGAGCTCTACCGGGACGGGCAGACGATCGTGCTGGTGACCCACGAGTCGGATATCGCCGCGCACGCCCGGCGGCAGGTCCATCTGAAAGACGGCAGAGTGGAACGGGACTTTGCGAGCGGGGGGACCGCGTGAGGAGGGCTTCCTTTCCTTCGCTGGGCTCTTTCTGGCCTCTTTGCGTTTGCGTGGTGGGAGGACTGGGGGCCTGCAAGAAGCAAGCGGAACAAGTGGTGTACCAGGCCGTGCCGGTCGAGCGCCGCGACATCAACGTGTCCGCGCTCGCGTCGGGCACCATCCAGCCCGACACCACGGTCGAGGTAAAGTCGAAGGCCTCGGGTGAGATCCTGCAACTGCTCGCCGAGACTGGCCAGCTGGTCAAGCGCGGCGCGCCGCTGGTGAAGGTCGATCCGCGCAACGCCAGGAATCTGCTGGCGCAGGCCCAGGCCGATCTCGACGTGGCAAAGGCCAAGCTCGCCAACACGACGATGCAGAAGAATCGCTCCGATGAGCTGCACCAATCCCGGTCGATTTCCGACCAGGAATACGAGCAGTCGATGCTCGACTATGCCGACGCCAAATCAGGTGTGGTCAACGCGCAGGTGTCGGTGGACAACGCGAAGATCCAGCTCGAGGACACCGACGTCCGCGCCCCGATCACCGGTACCGTCATCGAGAAGGACGTCGAGCGGGGTGCGGTCATCGCCTCCGCCACGAACAACGTGAGCGGCGGCACGACACTGCTCAAGATGGCCGACCTGAACCTGGTTCAGGTCAACACACTTGTGGACGAGACCGACATCGGGAAGGTGAAGGTCGATCTGCCGGCCAGCATTACCGTGGACGCATATCCCAATCGACCGTTCGAGGGGACAGTACTCAAGATCGAGCCCCAGGCGGTGACCCAGCAGAACGTCACCATGTTTCCGGTGCTGGTGCGGATCGACAATCGCGCGGGGCTGCTGCGGCCGGGGATGAACGCCGACGTCGAGATTCACGTCGGCAACCGGGACAGCGTGCTGGCGGTGCCCAACGCGGCCCTTCGCACTCAGCGCGACGTCGGCTCCGCGGCCTCGGTGCTCGGTCTTTCGCCGGACGACGTCACCAAACAGCTCGCGGCGCAGCAGGCCAGCCAGCGGCCGGCCGACTCCGCAGCCGGGCGGCCCGACAGCGCCAGCCGCCCCGACAGCGCGGTCAGGGCACAGCGACGCCGGGGTGGCGACAGCACCGCTCGATTCGCGCGGCGCGGCGGCGACAGCGCCGGCACCGGCGCAGGACGGACGCGAATGCAGGGTGGAGGCGCCGGGCGCCGCGGCGCCGGATCCTCCAGCCGGTACATCGTGTTCGTGAAGCGCGGCGGCAAGATCGTGCCGGTGTGGATCAGGACCGGGCTGACCAATCTGGACTACAGCGAGGTGTTGTCGGGCATCGAGCCCAACGATTCCGTGCTGCTCCTGCCGAGCGCGAGCCTGGTGCAGTCGCAGCAGGATATGAAAGATCGGCTGAATCGGGTGACCGGGGGCGGGGCGGTGCCGGGCATGCAGCAGCAGCCGGCTGGCGGCGCCTCCCGGGCTACCGGAGGTCGTTGAGCATGCTCCTCGGCGAAACGATCGCGGTCGCATTCCAGTCCATCAGGGCCAACGCGCTCCGCTCCTTTCTCACCATGCTGGGCATCATCATCGGCGTGGGTGCGGTAATCACGATGGTGGCGCTCGGCAGCGGAGCGCAGAAGGCGGTGAACGACCGCATTGCCGCGCTGGGCGCCAACGTCTTCAGCGTCATGGCGGGACAGGCGTCGCTCGGCGGAGTGCGCATCACCGACCGCACCATCCTCAGCACCGACGACTACCAGGCCCTCCTGCGCGACGCCACACTGCTCAAGGCGGTCGTCCCCGAGATGCAGCAGTCGCTGCAGATCAAGTACGGCAATCAGAACAGCAATGTGAACGTAGTGGGCACCACGCCGAACTACGTGGACGTCAAGAACTACACCATCCCCTACGGCCGGATGTTCACCGCCGGAGACAACGACGCCCGCCAGCGCTACGTGGTGCTTGGCTCCTCGGTACCCCAGATGCTCGGCGGCAATCCGGCGGCCATGATCCATCAGACTCTTCAGATCCGCGGGATCCCGTTCGAGATCGTCGGCGTGTTGAGCGAGAAGGGCTCCGCCGGAGGGTTCGGCAACCCCGACGAGCAGATTCTGATTCCGCTCTCGACCGCGCAGTACCGGGTCTTCGGCAGCAAGCGGCTTCGCACCCTCTCCATCCAGGTGGCCGACAGTGTCCCGATGCAGCAGGGAATGGTCGACCTGGAGCGGGTCCTCCGCCGCGAGCACCACATCCGGCCCGGCGGCGACAACGACTTCACCGTTCGCAGCCAGCAGGACGTCTTGGCCACCCAGCAGCAGGCGACGCAGGTGTTCACCAGCCTCCTCGCGAGCGTGGCGGCCGTGAGCCTCGTCGTCGGCGGCATCGGGATCATGAACATCATGCTCG
>JBOHSC010000467.1:0-3846 GCA_050733115.1 Gemmatimonadales bacterium | reverse complement strand
GCCGCGGCGAACTGGGCTGCCGTGGCGAAGCGATCGGCCGGCAGCTTTTCCAGCGCCGTGAGTACCGCATCCTCCACGGCTGCGGGAATCCGGTTACGCCGCGCGGTGAGCGAGGGCGCCTTCTCCGTCATCGCCTTGGCGACAATCGCCTGCGCGGTGGGACCGGTGAAGGGCGGTTCCCCCATCAGCATCTCGTAGGTCACGCAGCCCAGCGCGTACACATCCGACCGAGCGGTGATCTCCCGCTCGCCCATCGCCTGCTCGGGGCTCATGTAGTGGGGCGTCCCGAGCGACATGCCGGTCTCGGTCATGCGCGAGCCGCCGGCGGCGCTCGAAACGGCGAGGGCGATGCCGAAATCGGCCACCAGTGCCGAGCCATCGTGCAGCATGATGTTCTCGGGCTTGATGTCGCGGTGGATCACGCCGTGGCGGTGGGCGTAGTCGAGGGCGCCGGCCACTTCAGTGGCGATCCGCAGCGCATCGGCAACCGGAAGCTGTTTCTCCCGGGTCAGCCGATCGCGCAGCGATTCGCCCTCGATGAAAGGCATGACGTAGAACAGGAATGAACCGGCGACGCCAGAGTCGAACAGCGGCAGGATGTGCGGATGCTGGAGGTTCGCGGTGGTCTTGATCTCGGAGAGAAACCGCTCGGCCCCGATGACCGCGGCGAGCTCGGGTCGCAGCACCTTGATGGCCACCTTGCGGTCGTGCTTGACGTCGTGTGCGAGGTAGACGGTGGACATCCCGCCGGCACCGAGGTCTCGCTCGATGCGGTAGCGGTCGGACAGGGCGTTCGTCAGGCGCTCGAGCGGGTCGGCCACGGAGTCCAATATCGCCCCTCCAAGTTCAGTGGGCCAAGTCACGTCCCCACGGCGCCGGTCGTCCTACCATAGCACCTCGTTCCTCTGGTTCGACGGCCGGGCGGAGTCGTGGCAGGTGGTCCCGGAGCGGGGCATGGAGGCCATGCTCAGGATGAAGAAGATCGATATTTGCTGGCGTAGGCTCCTGCCGCACGTTTACTTACGGTAGAATTCCACTCTTCGAACAAGAGCCCCGGGATAACCGGTATGGGTGAGCTGGCGGAGGAATTGCGCGACGCGTTAGCGGGCCGCTACCGAATCGAGCGCGAGCTCGGCCGCGGTGGCATGGCCACGGTCTACCTCGCACAAGACCTCCGCCACGATCGCCCGGTCGCTCTCAAGGTCCTCCACTCGGAGCTCGCCTCCGCTCTCGGGCCCGAGCGGTTCCAGCGGGAAATCAAGCTCGCCGCCCGGCTCCAGCATCCCCACATCCTCACCGTCCACGACTCGGGAGAAAGCCCCGGAGCCCAGGGCGCGCCGCCGATTCTCTGGTTCTCGATGCCCTTCATCGAGGGGGAGAGCCTGCGGAGCCGGCTTACCCGGGAAAAGCAGCTCTCCGTTGACGAAGCGCTCCAGATCGCCCGCGAGACCGCCGATGCGCTCGACTACGCTCACCGGCACGGCGTGATCCACCGCGACATCAAGCCGGAGAACATTCTCCTCTCCGAAGGCCACGCGCTCGTCGCCGACTTCGGGATCAGCAAGGCGCTCGCACGGTCGGCGGAGCAACAGCTGACCGAGACGGGAATCGCCATCGGCACGCCGGCATACATGAGCCCCGAACAGGCGGCCGGGCAGAGCAACCTCGACGCCAGGACCGACATCTATAGCCTGGCGACGGTGCTCTACGAGATGCTGGCCGGCGAGACGCCGTTCGCGGCCCCGACGGCGCAGGCGATGATCGCCCGGCGGTTCATGGAGACCCCCCGGCCGCTCCGCCAGCTCCGCGAGTCGGTGCCCGACGGGATCGACCAGGCGGTGCAGCGAGGACTGGCCCGCACCCCCGCAGACCGTTTTTCGAGCGCGGCGGAATTCTCCAAGGCGCTCAGCGCGCCCTCGCAGACTATGGTCGCGACTGTCGCGGTGAGTGCGTCCCCTTCTCCCCCGCCCGTGCAAGCGGCCGGCTCGGCGCCGTCCCGACCGAGGCGGCGGATCCCTGTGGCGGCCACCTCCCTCGCCCTCGGATTCCTGCTCGGCCTGGGCCTCCTCTTCGGCTGGCTCAAGAAGCACGGCGCCGAGCCGGTGAATGGCGCAGGCATGGGCGGAACCAAACTTCTCGCGGTGCTCCCGTTCGAGAATCTGGGCAGCGCAGACGACGAATATTTCGCCGATGGGGTCACTGACGAAATAAGAGGCAAGCTCGCGGCACTCCCGGGGCTGCGAGTGACCGCCAGCCGGAGCGCCGCGGAGTACAAGAAGAGCAACAAGGACCTCGCCACCATCGCCCGCGAGCTGGGGGTGGACTATCTGCTGGTCGGAAAGGTCAGGTGGGAGAAGGGCGACGGAACGAAGAGCCGGGTGCGGGTGAGTCCCGAGCTGATCCAGGTGAGCACCGGGTCCACCAGGTGGCAGGAGCCGTTCGACGCCAACCTCACCGACGTGTTCCAGGTTCAGGCCGACGTGGCGGGCCGGGTGGCACAGGCGCTGGACGTGGCGCTGGGGACAGGAGACAAGGCCACGCTGGCGGAGCGGCCGACTCAGAACCTTGCCGCCTACGACGCCTACCTGAAGGGCGAAGAGACCAGCCGGAACCTCAGCATCACGGATCCGAACACGCTCCGGCGGTCTCTGGTGTACTACGAGCAGGCCATCGCGCTGGACTCCAGTTTTGCGGTGGCCTGGGCCCAGCGGTCGCGCGCCTCGTCGATGGTATACGCCAACAGCGTTCCCGACCCTGCAATGCGGGCGACCGCCCTCGAATCGGCCGAGCGAGCCCGGCGACTCGCCCCCGATCGGCCGGAGGGATACCTCGCGCTTGCCGACTACCACCGGGGAGTGACCAACAACTCGCCGGAGACGGTCAAACAGGCGGAGGCGGGGCTCAAGATCGCGCCGGCCAACGTGAACCTGCTGGTGAGCTGCGCACTCGGGCAGCAGAGCCTGGGACGGTGGGAAGAGGCGACCGAGCTGCTGCGCAAGGCGCAGGCCATCGACCCGCGGTCCATTCCCACGGCCTATCGGATCGGGCGCGGGCTTCTCTGGCTGCACCGGTACGACGAAGCTCTCGCCGCGATCGACCGGGGCCTTCAGCTTGCCCCCGGCGACCTGGCGATGCTCGAGACCCGGGCATTGATCCTGGTCGCGAGGGGTGACTCGGCCTCGGCTCGCGCCGCGATCTCGAGCGCCGCATCCCGGGCGGATCCCGCGGCGCTGGTAGCCTACGTCGCCACCTACTACGACATGTTCTGGCTGCTCAGCGACGCCCAGCGCGCCCTGCTCTTCCGGCTCACGCCGAGCAGTTTCGATGGCGACCGCGGCGCCTGGGGCCTGTCACTGGCGGGGGCCTATGCGCAGGAGGGCGACCAGCGCCGTGCCCACGCCTACGCCGATTCCGCGAGCATTTCGTTGGAACAGCAGATGCGGGACAACCCCAGCGACGCGCAGCTCCACGCCCTGAATGGTGTCGCCCTCGCCTACCTGGGGCGGAAGGCGGATGCGGTCCGGGAAGGCGAGCGCTCCATCGAGCTGCTACCGGTCTCGCAGGACGCCTTCGGCGGCGCCTACAACGAGCAGCAGTTGATACGGATCTACATCCTGGTGGGCGAGCAGGAGAAGGCGCTGGACCGGCTCGAAGCGCTGCTCAAGATTCCATACTTCGTTACGACGGGTTGGCTGAAGGTCGACCCGACGTTCGACCCGTTGCGGAAGAACCCGCGGTTTCAGAGGCTGCTCGAAGGCTAGTCGTGAACGCAATCGACGACATGAAGCACGCGCTCGCCGACCGGTACCGGATCGATCGGGAGCTCGGCCGCGGCGGCATGGCCAC
>JBOHSC010000466.1:0-4008 GCA_050733115.1 Gemmatimonadales bacterium | reverse complement strand
GCATGAGCCCGGTGCGCTTGGCCACGATGAGCGCCTGGCCGCCGAATGTCGGGATCGCCGACCGGCTTTGGGTTGGCGTCTTGAAGAACATGGCGCCGCCCTGTCCGCCGAGGTACCACTGGAAGTTGCCGTTGCCCGGTTGCTGGGCCGAGAGGTGGGCGGTGCCCAGGCAGAGCGCCAGCGCCGCGGCCGGGATGCTTCGGATGACCATGCGCATCACAGACTGCCTCCGTAAGGTGTCCGCGCCAGGGGGACCCTGGCGTCTACCGTCCCCGATCGGCACGGTCCGTCAAAATGCGGGCTTCTGCCGGAATTCGCGGGAAGGGATGGGGAACGGTGACCCGGCTATCTGCCTGAGGCAGAGTGACTTAGGAGGTGGTTCGCCGAGACTTCCCAGCCCGCTGGAGTGGGTGGGGGTGCAAGAGGGGGGCCACTTCGCTCGATCAGCGACCTAGATCAGTTTCAGCCTCCGGCCGACCTTGCCGAACGCCCGGAGCGCTTCGTCGAGATCGTCACGGGTATGCGCCGCGGAGACCTGACAGCGTACCCGTGCGTGGCCCTGCGGGACTACCGGAAAGCCGAAGCCGGTGACGAAGACCCCTTCGGCCAGCAGCAGGTCGCTCATCTGGATGGCGGCGGAGGTCTCCCCGAGGATCACCGGAATGATCGGCGTCTCACCGGGCAGCGGCTTGAAGCCGAGCTCGAGGAGCCGCTCGCGGAAATAGCGCGAGTTGTCGCGAAGCCGCGCCACCCGCTCCGGGTGCGCCTCGAGGTACTCGACACTCGCGAGCGCGCTCGCCGCAACGGTGGGTGGAAGGGCGTTGGAGAAGAGTTGCGGTCGGGCGCGCTGGGTGAGGTAGTCGCACACCGCGGCCGATGCCGCGGCAAAGCCGCCGGCCGCTCCTCCCAGCGCCTTGCCCAGCGTGGAGGTGATGATGTCGATTTCGCCCAGCACGCCAAAATGCTCGGCGGTGCCGCGGCCTCGATCGCCGAGGACGCCGGTGGCGTGCGAGTCGTCGACCACGAGCACCGCATCGTGCCGCCGGCACACCTCGAGAAGGTCGGGTAGCGGCGCGATCGACCCTTCCATGGAAAACACGCCGTCAGTGATCACCATGCGCACGCGCCGGTCGCCCGCGGCGGCGAGCCTGGCGTCGAGATCGGCCATGTCGGCGTGACGGTAGACGGCGGTCTGGCATTTGGTGATCGCCTTGGCGAGGCGGAGACCGTCGATGATCGACGCGTGGTTGAGCTGGTCGCTGATGATGAGATCTTCTTCGCCGAGCAGTGTCCCCGGCACCGCCTCGTTGGCGTTCCAGCAGCTCGCGAAGCTGAGCGAGGCGGCGGTGCCCACGAGCCGTGCGCACGCCGCCTCGAGCTGGCGATGCACCGTGAATGTGCCGCAGATGAACCGGACCGAGGCGGTGCCCGCCCCGAAGCGATCGAGCGCGCGGTGACCGGCCTCGACCACCACCGGTTCGGCGCTCAAGCCGAGATAGTTGTTCGAGGAGAGAATGATGACGTCGCCGTGCTCCTCCATCTTCACGCGCGCGCCCTGGGGCCCGTCCAGGAACTTGAGGCGCTTGTAGACGCCGTCCCGGATGAACCACTCCAGCTCGCCCTCGATGCGGCTCTCGAGACCGCTCATCCGCCGATCTCCAGGATCACCTTGCCCGCCTCGCCGTCCTTGATGACCTGAATCGCCTCGGCGATCTCCTCGAGGGGAAACCGGTGGGTGATGACGGGTCGGGGGTCGAGTTGCCCGGCCCGGAGGAAGCGCCGCATCTCGTGCCACGTCTCGTACATCTTCCTGCCCGTCACCCCGTAGAGGGTGAGGCCCTTGAAGATCACGTCGCGCGCGAAGTCCACCTCGGTGGTCGTGCTCGGTGTGCCCAGGAGGTTGACCTGTCCGCCGAGGCGGGCGGCGGCAAACGCCTGGGCGTGCCCGCTCGGGTGGCCGCTCATCTCGCAGACGAGGTCCACACCGTCGCCGCCGGTCAGCTCGCGAATCCGGGCCAGTACGTCGTCCTTACCGGGGTTGAGGGTGACATGCGCGCCCATGGCGCACGCCAGCTCGAGCCGCCTGGGGTTGAAGTCGCTGGCGATGACGAGCGAGGCGCCCGCGGCCCGCGCCACGCCCACGGCGAAGCAGCCGATCGGGCCGCAGCCGAGCACGAGTACGCTGCTGCCCGGGACGGAGGACTCGAGGACGGTGTGAACGGCGTTGCCCATCGGATCCATGATGGCGCCGATTTCGGTGGGAATCCCATCGAGCTTCATCACATTGGAGGCGGGCATCGCGATGAAGTCGGCGAAAGCGCCGTCGCGGTCCACGCCGATGATCCGGGTTCGCTGGCAGAGATGGGCGGCGCCCAAGCGGCACTGGAGACAGTGTCCACAGACGATATGCCCCTCGGCGGTGACCGCGTCGCCCACCGCGAGCAGGCCCTCCCGCTCGGCCTCGGCCCCCACTTCGACGATCTCCCCGGCGAACTCATGGCCGATTATCACCGGAGGCCGGAGCCGTGCGCTGGCCCAGCTGTCCCACTCCCATATGTGAAGGTCGGTTCCGCAGACACCGGCGTGCCGGACTCGGATGAGGACTTCGCTGGGACCGCAGGCGGGGATTGGGCGGTCCCGGAGCACCATGCCGGGCCCCGGAGTTTCCTTCAGGAGTGCGCGCATTATCGCTCGGAAAAAGGTCGGGGGGCAATATAACCGGAAATACAAACACCCCCGGACGGGAGTCCGAGGGCGTTTTGCCCCGCCGTACCTGCGCCCGGCTACGCGGCGTGTTCGGTCGGGACCCGCTGATGCCAGTGGTCGTCCGCGAACTCTTCGTCCGCTGCCCAGAGGTACGCCCAGAAGCGGGCCGGCTTCCGGACGGGACCGCCACTCTTGATGACGATGCCGAGCGGTGAATCGGGTGGCACGAGTGGGAGCGCGGTCACGGGGTCGATCCTCTTCTGGGGGAAGCTCCAGTTGGCTTCCATAGTAGAGCGCACTCCTCATGCCCCGGGAGCCGCGCGCAGAAGATCAATGACCGCAACAACTTCTGTTATCGAAAAGAAATTCCTCGTGTCCCTTCGACACGATCGGGAGCGCTCACGTCGTGTCCGGCGGACACGCGCGTCGCGTCAGCAGGAGTCCATCGCGTACCCGGGAGTTGCCGGAGCGGCGGCGCCGCTTCGGGTCTTCCTCGAGGGTCCAGCCCTCGTAGAAGGTGAGCAGCGATTCGGGAGCGAGCGACTTGCAGGTGGGGAGGAGGATATGCACCGCGTTCGAACTGCTCCGCCGCTGGAGGTCGCGAACGACTTCGGCGCGTGTGGCGGCCTTGAGTCCGGTGAGCACTCCCGGGTCGAGCACCACCAGATCGAGCCCGTTGATGAAGCAGAGGAAATCGGGGAGTCCCGGTCCGAGTTGCGCCACGAAGCCGTCGAACATGCTGCCGAGCGCCTCGGCCGCCATGCGCGACTCGACCCGCTCGACGACGCCCATATCGCCGGCGATGAAGGTGACCGCCGCGTCGTGCGCCGCGAGCAGATATGCGCACGGCTCTGCGGCAGAGCCCAGGACCAGGGTGGCGTCTTTGGGCTCGAGCCGCGGAATCAGCCGCGCGAGAGGGCAGGCTGCCTCCAGCCCCCAATGGGTGGGCGTGCGCTGCGCCTCCCTCAGCTTGAGGAACTGCCGCTTCCATTTGCTGTAAGGGCGGAGAGCCAGCCGCTTCATGATGAGCCGGTCCACCGACTCCAGCATGAGCACTTCGGTGAGGAGGAACTGTTCTTCGGCCGCGCTCTGCAGCTCCGCCGCCGCCTCGTCGCCGAGACGGAGGAGCTCATCCCGTCCGATCGAGTTCTTGTAGCCCTCGATCCGCTGGAGAATGTACTCCTGGTAGTGCTGCTTGTCAGAGTAGGGCGAACGCCGGCGTTCCTGGGTGCCGCGAAGTTCCGCGGCGCTCAGCATGGCAGCTCGGCGATATTCGGAGAGCACGACATCGTAGCAAGTTCA
>JBOHSC010000465.1:0-4409 GCA_050733115.1 Gemmatimonadales bacterium | reverse complement strand
GGAGGTCGACCTCGTGGCAGGGGCGCTCGTTGTCGTAGGCCGCTGACCGATCGTCGGTGCCGATCTCCACCGTGCCGCCGGGGAAGCGCACCATCTCCCCCTGCTCCGGCGCGCCGGCGCCGATGGGCGCCGGCGGCGGGGCGAGGCGAGCCATGGGGGAGTATGGGTGGCCTTGCTTGAGCTGGAGAGTCTGGAGCATCGTCTCGTTGTGCTGGTACTCGTGCTGCAGCACCATGTTGTAGACGAAGCCGTCGTGTAGAAGCGGGTGGTCGCGGTCGAAATCACTGGCGGCAAGACGGCCGAGCACGTGTCCGCGAATCTGGTCCATGACCGATCGGGAGTGAGCCATACCAGGCAGCTCGAGCAAGCCGCGCTCGCTGCGTGGGTGCTCGAAGGGATTGTAGAGTCCCGGCATCTCCACGAATTCGATCGGCCCGTCGAGATTCCGGGTCAGCCAGAGCTCCTCGAAGTGCGCGATGTGCCCGAGGTCCCAGAGGATGGGACTCATGAGCGCATCGTGCTGCAGCCGAAGCTCTTCGTCGGTGAGCGGTGCAACCAGGAGAAAGGTCCGGGCTCGCGCTTCCTGCATTCGCGCGGCGATGACTCCCGGGTCCACCCGGCCGGTAACGGCGGTGCCGGTCATGCAAAGACTCCTCGCCCGATACGGTGGAGAATCGGGCCTCGAAGGCGGGACGTCAGGTCGTGCCACTTCACTCATGATACGGCACGAGTCTCTACCTAGCGAGGCGAGCAGGTCACATTTTTCAGGTGATCTTTGGGCCGAGTGACACCCCTGCTTCCGATGGAACGTCCCGACCCCTTCGGAGGTTCCATCGACCGGGGGCGGATACTACCATCCACCCATGATCGAGCGTGCTTCCGACGAAGAGAGCCGCTGGATGGCGGTGCTGAACCGGGACCCGGGCGGGGGCGGGAAATTCGTCTACGCTGTGGCCTCGACCCGGATCTACTGTCGCCCCACCTGCCCTTCCCGGCGGCCCAACCGGCGCCAGGTTCGGTTCTTCCCCTCCCCTGCCGACGCCGAGAACGAAGGCTATCGCGCCTGCCGGCGTTGCCGCCCGCGTGAAGCAGAGCAAGCGGCCGAGCGCCGGGTCAGGGAGGCCACCGCCTACCTCGACCGGCACCCCGGCGAGACCGTGACCCTCGAGCGGCTGGGCCGCGCCGTCGGGATGAGTCCCTACCACTTGCAGCGGACGTTCAAGCGGCTGACCGGGATGACGCCCAGGGAGTACGCCAGCGGATTACGAGTGGACCGGATGAAGACGCAACTCAGGAAGGGAGACGCGGTGGGCCGCGCGACCTACGACGCGGGGTTCACTTCCTCCAGTCGGGCCTATGAGCACTCGCAACGGCGGATGGGCATGACGCCCGCCGCGTACCGCGAGGGCGGGGCCGGCGTGCTAATCCGGTTCAGCGTGGTGGATACTTCAGCAGGCGCGCTGCTCGTGGCGGGCACCAGCCGCGGAGTCTGCGCCGTGACTCTCGGCGACGAGGCCAGGGCGCTCGAGGCCGATCTCCGCCGCGAGTACCCCGCCGCCGAAATCGAGCCCGCCGATGCTGCGCTCGCCGAATGGATGGCGGCGGTGG
Source organism: Gemmatimonadales bacterium (assembly GCA_050733115.1). Taxonomy (GTDB): domain Bacteria; phylum Gemmatimonadota; class Gemmatimonadetes; order Gemmatimonadales; family GWC2-71-9; genus CAVVWJ01. Next base: position 2,801 of record JBOHSC010000465.1, on the reverse strand, counting down.
TCGCGCGTGTGGAGGGGAGGGACGCGGGGCAGGTACCGCTCGATCTCCACGGCTCCTCCTTTCAGCGCAGGGTGTGGGAAGCGCTCCTGCGCATCCCGCGGGGATCGACTCGATCTTACGGTGAGATTGCGCGAGAGCTGGGACAGCCCACGGCGGCGCGCGCCGTGGCGGGCGCCTGCGCCAGCAACCGGGTCGCGGTCGTCGTCCCCTGCCATCGAGTGGTCAGGGCAGACGGTGGGCTGGGCGGGTACCGGTGGGGGATGGAACGGAAGAAGGACCTGTTGAAGAGGGAGGCGGCACAGGTCGCAGGAGCGCCAGCTCGAGACCGTCACACATCGCCAGCCAGCTCGCCTCGATGATGTTTTCCGAGCAACCCACCGTGCTCCAGCGGTCGGCGCCGCGGGCCGACTCGATGATCACCCGCGGCCTGGCGCCGGTGCCCAGGTGCTCGTCCACGATCCGCACCTTGTAGTCCACCAGGTGAACGTCGGCGAGCTCGGGGAAGTGAGGCAGCAGCGCCTTGCGGACGGCGCGGTCGAGCGCGTTGACCGGGCCGTCGCCTTCGGCCGCGGTGTGCATCCACCCCTCTCCCACCCGCATCTTGACCGTGGCCTGTGAGCGGCCTCCCTCTTTCCCGCGTTTCTCGACGATCACGGTGAAGTCCTCGAGGGTGAATGGCGGCTTATAGCCCGGCGCCATCCTCCGCAGCAGCATCTCGAAGGAGCCGTCCGCCGCCTCGAACTGAAAGCCCTGGTGCTCCAGCTCCTTGATGCGCTGGAGCGCCGCGGCCTCGCTGTCGCCGGCGGTGAGGCCAAGGGCTTCGGCGCGCATGCGCACGTTGCGGCGGCCGGACACTTCGCTCACGACGACGCGCATCTCGTTGCCGACGGCGGCGGGATCGATGTGCTGATAACTCTCCGGCACCTTGGCGATGGCAGCGACGTGGATACCGCCCTTATGGGCGAAGGCGCTGCGTCCCACATAGGGCGCGTGCGGATCGGGATGCTGGTTGGCTACTTCCGCGACGAAGAGCGACGCCTCCGTGAGGCGGGACAGCGCCTCGGGCTCCAGCACGGGGATTCCGGCCTTGAGCTGCAGCGTGGCGATGAAAGGAATCAGGTCGAGGTTGCCGCACCGTTCGCCGTAGCCGTTGATGGTGCCCTGGACGTGGACGCATCCCGCGCGCACTGCGGCGAGCGCATTGGCGACGGCGACGCCGGCGTCATTGTGCGGATGGATGCCCACCGGGGTCTGGATGCGGTCGCGGACGAGGCACACCCGGTCGTGTACGGCGTCGGGAAGCGCGCCACCGTTGGTGTCGCACAGCACGATGCAGTCGGCGCCCGCCGACGCGGCCGTCTCCAGTGTGGCGAGGGCATATTCGGCGTCGAGCTCGTATCCGTCGAAGAAGTGCTCGGCATCGTAGATGACCTCTTTGCCGAGGCGCTTGAGGAACCCGACGCTCTCACCGATCATGCGCAGATTCTCGTCGCGCGTCGTCTCGAGCACCCGCTCCACGTGGAGGGTCGAGCTCTTGCCGACGATCGTGACCACCGGCGTCTCCGCCGCGACGAGGGCGCGGAGGTTGGTATCGTCCTCGCAATGGACCCCGGCTCTGCGAGTGCTCCCGAAGGCGGCGATCCTCGCCCTGAGCAGGGGCACTCCACGGATCCGGCGGAAGAAATCGGCGTCCTTGGGATTGGACCCCGGCCATCCCCCCTCGATGTAGCTCACGCCCAGCCGGTCGAGCGCCCGGGCGATCTTCACCTTGTCCTCGACCGAGAGGGAGAGTCCCTCCCGCTGGGTCCCGTCGCGGAGCGTGGTGTCGTAGAGGCGGAGCGTCATCGGCGGCTCGGGTATGGTGTGGGCTCAAAAACGGAGCGGCCTCTCGGTGAGGAGAGGCCGCGTTGCGTTGCCGTGCTCGGGAAGTTGCTGCTATCCGCGTGCTGGCGCGCCGCCTCTCAGGGAGAGTCGGAGCGGAATAATGCTGAGGAGCGCGCGGCGGACCGGCATATGCATATCTATACATGGGCGCGCATGGTCTCGTCAAGTTCTCCCCTCCCCGACGCTCCCCCACCACTACAGAGGCTCGGAGGACACTGAGCAAGCTTGCAGGGCGGGGTTAGGTTTAGCACCATGCCTTCGCTCGACACCCTCATCCCCCGGTTCAAGTCCGCCGACCGCACCACCCGGTTGGAGACCCTCCTCGACTACTCCAAGAAGCTTCCGGCCCTCCCGGAGCGCCTCGAGCGGGAGCGCGATCGGGAGGAGCACCGGGTCCACGAATGTCAGACCCCGGTCTTCCTGTGGGTCGAGGTCGCGGAGGGACAGGTGCACATCCATGCCGATGTGCCGCGCGAGTCGCCTACGGTTCGCGGCTTCATTTCGCTTCTGGCCCGGAGCCTCGACGGGGTACCCCCGGAGGAGGTGGCGCGAGTTCCCGACGATCTCCTCGAGCAACTCGGGCTGAGCGAGACGCTCGGCATGACCCGGACACAGGGACTCACAGCCATCCTCTATCGGATCAAGCGCTCAGTGGCCGCAGCCGCGTGAGCCTCGGCGTCCTCGACCTCGCCGGCAAGGGAAGCGGATTCCTCCGGCGCCGCGACACGGGATACCTCCCGTCCGATGGTGACGTCCACGTGGGCGAGCGTGTCATCCGCCAGTACGAACTCCGGGCCGGCGACGAGATCGACGGCGAGGCTCGCGCGGGCGGCAAGGGACGGGGACCAACGCTCGAGCGCGTCTCCACCATCAACGGCCGCACTCCCGAGCAGATCCGCGGGCGCCTCGAGTTCACC
>JBOHSC010000464.1:0-1995 GCA_050733115.1 Gemmatimonadales bacterium | reverse complement strand
CCTCTACCAGATGGAACGGCAGCGTCGGATCCATCGTCCGGGTGCCCAGATCGACCGGAATGTCGGCGATCTGGCTGGCATTGAGGAGCGAAGGGATCGACAGCATGGTGTGCAGGTAGTTGCTGTGGACCGCCGGTACGGTAAAGCCGAGCCGGCGCAGGCTGTCCAGAAAGGCGCGGTTGTCGAATCCAAAGCGCGACCGGGTGATCTCGGCGTTGGCATACTCGTCGAGAACGATGAGATAGATATCGCGCTTCGGTCCGAGCACCGCCCCGGCTCTCACCGGGATCGGCCGCGACAGCCGGCGAACGAGCGCGCTCTCGTGAACGACGCGGGCGCCCCGCAGCTCGGAGAGCCCGATCGAGAGTACCGACCACCCGCATACCATCGCGCTCGTCAACGTGAGGAAGGTCTCCGCCCGGTCGAGAACGAGGGGCCGGCGAACGATCCACCACAGAAACGCGAGCGTCGCGGCCAGGCCGAGCGGCATCAGCACGGCGTGCGTCGCGACGCTTCCCCTGTGCCCCACCAGGTCGGCGACGTGGACGTATCCCCAGAACCAGAGCACCCCGGCCGACGCCACCAACGGCGGAAGGCGGCCGCCCCATCGCCCACGCAGCGCCAGTGCCGACAGCCCGTAGACGATTCCGCACCCGGCGAACACCACCGCGATCACCACGGCCAGATCGTCGAGCGCCGATTCCCCCGGGCTGGATGCGACAAGATGCAGAACCGGAAGGATCGCCATCAGGAAGGGATAGAGGCGAACGCGGCTCACACCGCCTCGCTCTCGCGGCAGGCGGTCATGAGGTAGACCGAGCGACCGGATTCCGCGACCGGGTGGACGCTCTCGATCCGGAAATGGGCCCGGAAGGCGCGCTCGAACCCTTCGACCGAGTAGCCGGGAAAGATGTCAGCCCGGTTGCGCAGGAGCCGCTGTACCTGCACGTCGTCCTTCGGGACGAACTCGATGATGAGCGAGCGACCGAGGCGGGACAGGAACGAGGCGACACGGTCGAGCGGAATGTTGCGGCCGATGGCCAGGTGATGGACGAGTGCCAGCGCGAGGAGGGCGTCGGCGGGCCCGCGCTGCTCCAGAGAGAGTCGCTCGGCATGCGCCCAGCCCTGCGCCGGCGAGGGGTTGGCGAGGTCGAGCAGGAGCGGGAGGAGCGCGGTTTGGCCGGTGGCGCGCAGGTGGCGGTAGTTGCGCTCAACGGCGGCTGGATCGATGTCGAAGGCTACGACCTGGGCCGCCACTTCCCGGGCCGCCCTGCTGTACTCTCCCGTGTTGGCGCCGAGATCCCAGACCATGCGTGCGCCGAGAGGCGCGAGGAGACGGGAGACGATTTCCCGCTTGGAGCGGGAGGCCGCGTCGGTATAGCTGTTGTCACCGGCGTACTCGGCCCATTCCGTCCCGGCGGCAGTCCAGTCCAGGCCCTCGACGCACCGCCGGAGGCCACCCACCAGCGCCAGCAACGCGTCTCGTTTCATGTTCCTGCGGGAGCCGCCCTTCGCCACCATTGCGGTGTCGGCGAACCGGGCCTGCGCCTTCGCGTGCAGGTGAACGTGGAACAGCACGCTCAAATCGAGCCAGCTCGCCTTCGGCAACAGTCGGCTACCGAGCTCGAGCGGAATCCCGTCCAGGTACGAGCGCAGAAGCATTCCGCACCTGACGTCGCGGCTGCTCATCAGCAGCAGCGGGACGAGAAAGTGCTCGCAGAACTGCCGGTAGGCGATCCAGGGACTTCCCGCTTCCCGGCGCTCGAAGGACAAGGTGTCGATGAAGAGCGGGCGGCCGTCCCGGAACTGCACGTTGTAGGCACTGGCGTCGCGGAGAGTGAAGTCTCGCTTCAACGCCCGCTCCTGGAGCGTCAGCGTCAGCAGGGCCGCGTCGCGGAGCTGGCCGAACGACCACTCATAGGGATAGGAAATGAACGGGACCCGTTCGGGCTGGAGCACCGCGCAGGCCTGGGCAGTGGCCGCCATGGCGAGCGG
>JBOHSC010000463.1:0-6570 GCA_050733115.1 Gemmatimonadales bacterium | reverse complement strand
GGTTCAACCGGGGCGCCGCTGCCGTGGTGGCGCCGACGAAACCGGCGGTGGGTGACACCCGCACCTTCCAGGTATGCTCCACGCCACAGTGCGATAACTTTGTCTCGCGGCCGGCCACGGCAAAGGTCGTGGGCGAGCGGGTGGCCATCTTCCTCGATGACTCGATGACCACGGGTGGCTACGTTCAGGCCGATCTCGACAAGGTCGGCCAGCTCTTTGATACCTACCTCTATCCGACCGACACGACCGCGTTCGGCCGGGAGTCCGACCTCGACAACAATGGTGTCGTGATCGTCCTCCTGACCCCGCGCGTCAACGCGCTCACCCCCAATTGCAACACCACCGGCAGCGTCATCCTCGGCTATTTCTTCGGACTCGACCTGCTGCCGAGCCAGCCGAACTCGAACGACGGCGAGGTCTTCTACGGGATCGTCCCCGATCCCGACAACCCCAACTGCGATATCAGCAAGAGCTTCGCCACCGCGTTCCTTCCGCCGACGTTCATCCATGAATTCCAGCACATGATCAGCTTCAATCAGCATGTGCTGGTGCGGCAGGGACCGGCGGAGGATACCTGGCTCAACGAGGGGCTCTCCCACTTCGCGGAGGAGCTGGGCGGCCGCCTGATTCCGGACATCGAGTGCCAGCCGGCGTTCGCTAATTGCGAAAGCCAGTTTTTCCAGGGAGACGTGAGCAATTCCTACAGCTACCTCGATTCGCTCGATCTCAGTTTTCTCATCGAGCCCGGGAATTCGTCGGGAACGCTGCCGGAGCGAGGCGCAAACTGGCTCTTCGTGCGCTGGCTGGCCGATCACTTCGCGGCGACGCAGCCGATCGGCACCGAGCTGACCCGGGCGCTGGTGCAGACGAACCTGGTCGGCAGCGTGAACGTCGAGGCGGTGACGGCCGTGGACTTTCCCACACTCGTCGGGCAGTGGCAGCTCGCCAACTACCTCGACGACCTGCCCGGATTCACTCCCGGGAGCCAGCGCCTGCAGTACACCAGTATCAATTTCAGGACTCTCTTTCAAGCCCTTTTCGATGCTGGCGACGTGCCCAAGCCGTACCCGCTCACTCCCGACGTCGCGGGGACGGCGCCGTATTCGAGCACGGGAACGCTCCACGCCGGCTCGGCGCACCATGTGGACATCGTGCAGCCGCCGTCATCGGGTGAGGTGACCTTTCTCGTCACCGCACCGTCGGGGACGACGCCGCTCCCGGCCACAGTCAAGCCCCGCATCGCACTCGCCAGGATTCGGTGAAGCGCATGATCTTTCTCGTCGTCGTCGCGGCGTTGTTCGCGGGCTACGGGACCGCCTACCTCGCCAGCGACGACGTCCGATATCTCACCCGTGCGGGCGTCGAGGAGACCCACATCCTCCAGGCCCGGCGCCCGATTACCGACCTGGTGAACGATCCCCGGACCGACAGCGCCGTCAAGGGTCCGCTCCGCCTGGTTCTCGAAAGCAGGGACTACGCCGCCCGGCTGGGGCTCCAGGCGAAGGAGACGTATACCACCTACGCCGACGTGGGGCGCGACACGCTCCTCCTGGTGCTGCAGGCCTCTCCCAGAGATTGTCTTTGCGCGAGCACCTGGAAGTATCCGATCGTGGGGCGCATCCCGTACAAGGGCTTCTTCGATACCCGGGCCGCGCAGCGCGAGGCCGACCGCTTCACCGCCCGGGGCTACGATGTCTACCTCCGCCCTTCCGGCGCATTCTCCACGCTCGGCTGGTTCAACGATCCGCTGCTCAGCACGGCGCTGACCGGGGACTCGGTAGAGCTCGCAGCCACGGTGTTTCACGAGATCGCGCACAACACCCTCTACGTGAAGAGCGCCACTCCGTTCAACGAGAGCTTCGCGCAGTTCGTCGGCTACCACGCCGCGGAGTCATTCTTCGCGGCGAAGGGCGATTCGGCCAAGGCACGGCAGGCCGCCGACCGCTGGCACGACGAGATTGTGCTGGGAGACTTTTACACCACGCTCGCGGAGCGGCTTCAGAGGCTGTACGACCAGCACCCCGATTCGGCCGCGCTCGAGGCCGGCCGCAACGAGGCGGGAGCGTGGGCGCGGACGGAGCTCGAAGGGCCGGTGGCGGACAAGCTCAAGACACTGCGGATCGGGAAGCTGCCGGATCGCCCGGTCAACAACGCGCGAATCATCGCCGGGCGGATCTACCGAACCCGGCTCGACCTCTTCGACCGCTGGTACGACCAACACGGTCGTGACGTACGGGGAAGCGTGGCCGCACTGGACACCCTCATGCAGGGGGCCGCGGGAGACAGTGCCTACTCCAGGCTGGAGCAGGCGGTGGGAGACTCTACAAAGCAGTGAGCTCCTGCCCGTTTCCGGGCAGGAGCTCTGGTCCACCGAGGCCGGCCCTGAAGGCCGGCCTCAACGTTTGGTCACTTGGCGCTGGTAGAATCGTCGGACTTCTTGTTCTTCTTCTTCCAGGCCTTCTTGTCGGCCTTGCTGGTGTCGGTCCACGTGGAATCGTGGCCCATCTTCGCCATGCTGGTGTCCATGCCGGCCTTCATCGCCGACGTATCCGTGGCGGCCGCCGGCGCGCCGGTATCGGCGGGCAGCGGAGCCGAATAGGCCGAGGTGTCCTGCCCCATGCCCTTGGTGGTGTCCTGCGTGGCCTGCGCGGAGGCCTGAGCGGTGGTGCCGGCCAGCAGCATCACTCCAAGCATCATGCCAACAGCCGCGCTCTTCTTCTGCTCCAACATGCTTCCTCCTGAGGGTTGTCGAGAGTCGATCCTGGATGACGTTATGCCCGGTAGAGGGATGGGTCGGTGAGACAGATCACCATTCCCTCTCGCGGTGTTGCCGGTCCGGTGTAGCTTAGGAACCTATGGATCCCACCTTTACCACTCGAGAGCAGGATCGCCTGCTCCGGGAATTCACCGAATTCCTTGGCATTCCCAGTGTCAGTGCCCTGCCCGCCCACGCCGCCGATTGCCGGCGTGCCGCCGAGTGGCTGAAACGGGAGCTGACCCGCCTGGGCTGTCCCACGGTGCAGCTCATCGAGGGCAACGGTCACCCCGTCGTCTGGGGCGAGAGCCCGAACGTGCCGGGACGGCCGACCCTGCTCATCTACGGCCACTATGATGTGCAGCCACCCGACCCGCTCGACGAATGGCTAAGCCCGCCCTTCGAGCCGACCATCCGCGACGGACGGCTCTACGCCCGGGGATCGGCCGACGACAAAGGGCAGGTCTTCTGCCTTCTCAAGGCCTACGAGGCGGTACTCGACGATGCCGGGCGGCCGCCGCTCAACGTACGGTTCATCTTCGAGGGCGAAGAGGAGTGCGGTGGCCGCGTCATCTTCGACCTGCTCCACTCGGAGCCGGAGAGGACCCGCGCCGACGCCGCGCTGGTATGCGACGCCTCGTACTACGCTCCCGGCATACCCGCGGTCTACACGGCGCTGCGTGGCCTCTGCTACGCCGAGATTTCCGTCCGCACCCTCCAGCGCGACCTGCACTCCGGATCGTATGGAGGAGTGGCCCCCAACGCCCTGGAGACCCTGGTCCGCATTCTCTCCCAGCTCAAGAGCGCGGACGGTGAGATTCAGATCCCCAAGGTGTACAAGTCGGTCCAACCGCCGACCAAACATGAACTGAAAAGCTGGAAACGGCTACCCTTCGACAAGAAGACGTTCCTGCAGGAGGAGGTCACCGGGAAGGCGCTCACCGGAATCCGCAAGTATTCGGTGTTTGAGCGGGTCTGGGCACTCCCGACCTTCGAGATCCACGGAATTCGCGGCGGATTCGTGGGAGAAGGGGCCAAGACGGTCATTCCGGCACAGGCCACGGCCAAGGTGAGCCTTCGCCTGGTACCGGGTCAGGAGCTGGCCAAGGTGGAACGCCAGCTCGAGCGCGCCGTCGCGGCGGCGGCCCCCAGGTGGGCCGACGTGAAAGTCACCCTCCTCCACGGCGGTGACCCCGTGCTGATCGACGTCGACCACCCCGCGTTCAAGGTGCTCGACGAGGCCTTCCTGTCGGTCACCGGCCGGGAGGCGGTACGCATCCGCTCCGGCGGGTCGATCCCGATCGTCCCCGAGCTGGGACTCACCGGCGCTCCAGTGCTTCTCACCGGCATCGGGCTTCCCGACGACGGACTTCACTCTCCAAACGAAAAGCTCGACCTCGCTCAACTCTGGAGCGGGATCGAGATCTTCGGACGGTTCTTCGAGCTCTTCGCGGAGAAGGGCGGGGCCCCGGCTACGACTCCTCCTCAGGATTGATCCGCTTCACCGGCCCCGAATAGCGGGCCTCGGTGCGTGCATGTAGCTCGTCCACCCCGATGAGCGCCCGGGCCGACGCGATGATGCCGGCCACGACGTCGTCGGCCCAGTACGGGTCGGGACGCTCGTCGGCCGGCAGACGCGCGGAACAACTCTCCAGATATCGGATGGCGGTGGTGATCCACTCGGTTTGGGCGGAGTCGACGGTTGCCCAGGACCCGGTGGAGCGGAGCTCGAGCTCCTCGAGCGCCTTGAGATGGGGGTCGAGGCCGGCAGTGACCTGTGGCGACCGGAGCCGGTCGGCCACGAGGCTCAGCACCGAGCTACGCTCGCTCTCCTGCGGCTCCGGCAACGGGGCGAGGTAGTGCCTCTGGTCGGCTACCATCTCGGCGAGCCGGATGCAGACCGCCCGTATGGCGGGCATCAAGGCACTGGGGGCTTCCCTGGACCAGCTATCCGCCGCTCGGAGGATCTCGGTGATGCGCTGATCGGCCTGTGCCTCGGGCGTCGGACGACGGGGTGATTCGGCCATGCTACACAGAAAAACCGGGTTGGACGCCAAAAACAAGAGCGGCAGTGGGTCATCTCGGGCCTCTCCGCATCCGGGCCGGATCGGGCCGGCCGTAGCGCTCCTCGCCCCACGGGTCACCCCTCATGTGATAGCCGTTCTGCTCCCAGAAGCCGGGCTCGTCTTCGGCGAGGAGCTCGATTCCGGTGACCCACTTTGCGCTCTTCCAGAGGTACAGATGGGGGACGAGGAGTCGCACCGGGCCGCCGTGCTCCGGCGTGAGAGGCTCGCCGTTGTGGCGTAGCGCGAGGAGATTCTCCGGCCGGTCGAGGTCGCCGAGGGGGAGGTTAGTGGTGTACCGCTGCTCGGCATGCACGAGGGCATAGTGCGCGTCCTGCCCCACGCCGGCTCGCTCGAGGAGCGCCTGGACCGGCACGCCTTCGAAGACGTTGTCGTACCGGCTCCAGCGAGTCACGCAGTGGATGTCGCACACCGATTCGCGGTGTGGAAGCGCCTGAAGCTCGTCCCAGGTGACGGTGAAGGGGTGATCGACGAGACCGCTCACCGTGAAGCGCCAGCGGGCCAGGTCGACGGCAGGGATGCTGCCGTAGTGCAGCACTGGCCATTTCCGGGTGACGATCTGGCCCGGGGGTAGGCGGTCGGTCATGGGCTAACGGCTATCCGAATCACCGCTCTACCCCCTTGGACCCGGAGAGGGCGTTCTCCGCGCCCTCCCCGCCACTCCGCCGAGGAGAGGTCGGGGTATTGTAGGCGAAGGTACTGGTGAAGGCGTCCACGACGGCGCCCTTCGTCTCCGTCAGCAGCGCCGTGCCGTCCGACCGCCCGGTTTCCTGAGCCACGCTGGTCATCACCACCCCCGCGATGCCGCAGGGGACGATCAGACCGAAGTAGTCGAGATCGGTGGTCACGTTGAGCGCGAATCCATGGAACGTGACCCACTGTTTCACGTGGATCCCGATGCTTGCGATCTTCCGGCCCCGGGTCCAGACGCCGGTGAGTCCTGGATTCCGCTCCGCGGGCACACCGAGGTCGTCCAGCGCGGTGATCAACGTCGCCTCGAGCTGACGGAGATACCAGTGCAGGTCTTCCCGGTGACCCCGTAGATCGAGGATCGGATACCCCACGAGCTGTCCCGGCCCGTGATACGTCACGTCTCCGCCCCGTTCCACCTCCACCACTTCCACCCCTCGCCGCTCGAGCGCCGCCAGCGGGATCGGAAGGCTCGTGGGCTTGAGCCCGCGGCCGAGGGTGATCACCGGCTCGTGCTCGACGAACAGCAGAACGTCGTGGTCGAGCTCGCCGGCGATGCGCCGCCGGCAGAGATCGCGCTGCAGCTCGAGCACCTGGCGATAGGGGAGCCGGCCGAGATCGGCCACTTCGAGAGCGGCGGTCATGGCACGGCGGCGGCCGATCTGGCCCGCCGAGCGAGCAGCAGGGAGACGAGGAGCGAGAGTCCGATGAGTCCCGCCAGGCCGGGGCGGCCGAGGAGCTGATTGACCGGGATGCAGATCAGCATGGCCACGACGGTGGCGAAGGCGCTCACGAGCGCCAGCCCGCCCCGGCGGTACGCCGACCCGAGTGGCGAGAGGAGCTTCCAGGCGACGCCACCCGCGAGCGCCAGGCCCCCGAGCGTTCCCCAGAGCAACAGTTGAAACGGCAGGCCCAGGTCGGGCGCACCACCCGCGGCCGGCCGGAGCACGTCCACCCCCAGCGTCGTTGCGGTCACCGCCGCGAGGCCCGCTGCCACCGCCGCGCCGACTGCGTACACCGCCAGGGGGATCGGATCCATGG
>JBOHSC010000462.1:0-3201 GCA_050733115.1 Gemmatimonadales bacterium | reverse complement strand
GGCACCGGCCACCAGAGCATCGCCCAGGACTCGGGCGGTCCGCGAAAGGGCCGAGACTTCCATGCGCTACTGGTCCGCCAGGCGCGCGTTCACGTCCGACGCCGAGATGGCGGAGACCTTCGAGGTGCACCGCAGCCAGATCACGAGGTGGAAGCGAGGTGCGGCTCCCGATGCCGGGAACGCCGAGCGGCTCGTGGGCCTGGACGCGGTCGTGTCACTGCTCGGCGGCTTTCTGGAGGACGACAGCATCCCCAAGTGGCTGCGGGGAATCAACGCCCATCTCGGCAATCGCAAGCCGATGGACGTGGTGCGCGAGGGGCGCCTGTCTGAAGTGATCCGCGCCATAGAGGCCGAGAAGTCTGGCGCCTTCGCGTAGGATGATTGCACCGGCGGCGCGACCGCTTTGGAGGGTATTCCCCTGGGATCGAGCCGCCGCGGAAGGAGAGCCGTTCAGCGCGAGTTACCTCGCGCCGCGGCAGGTCAGTGGGCGGTTCGACCTGGGCGGCATGCCCCCCGTTCTCTATCTCGGCGAGTCGGCCGTTCACGCCATCGGCGAAAAGATCCAGAGATATCGCGGGCAGACGCTGGAGGCAGCCGACCTGAAGGAGTTCGGAAAACCGTTGGCGCTGGTGGAGGTGTCGGTGGTCGTCCCGCCAACCTCCATCGCCGATCTCTGCGACCCCTCGGAGCTGGTGCGTTGGGACTGCCGGCCCGACGAATTGATGAGCCGCGACGGGTTACGCACTCGGTCTATTGGCAAGAGGTTGTATGACGGCGGGCTCGACGGCTTCCGCGTGTGGTCGGCGCTGACAGGTGACTGGCATTCCACCGTGCTGTTCATGGACCCGGCGAAGGCCGTGAGTATCGCCACCTTCGGTACTCCGACTGAGATCACACTCGAGAGCGCGGCGCTCAAGGAGGCGGCTCGTTTCCTGGCGATCTCCGTAAAGGGGTGATCGCGCCCGCGGGAGGGCGGGCCTTCCCTTGCCCCGGCCGGTCCGCGTTCCTAGAATTGGCCCGCCGGTGCCGCCCCGTGCGGCGCGCGAATCCCGAACATTGCGAAAGGCCCTCCGTGTTTTTCAGCAGCGTCCTTCCCGCACTTCTCTTCGCCTTGCAGCAGCCCGCTCCCCAGCAGTCGCAGCAGTCGAGTCAGCTTCCGGCCTCTCCGGTCCAGCGGATCGAGGTCCAGCCGGCCAGGCGGACGATCACCGCCGGCGACTCGGTCCAGCTCGAGCTCAGGGCGTTCGATGCCAACGGCGCGCCGGTGCCCGGCGCGGTGCTCTCGGTGTCCATGCTCGGTGGAGGCGGGGAGGGGACGGTCCGACCGGAGAACGGCGAGTTGGTGGCCAGCTCGGTGGGCAAGTTTCCGTTGCTGGTGAGCGCGGTCGTTCCCGGCACCGAGCCGTTCGTGGATTCGTCGTCGGTCGAGTATCTGGGCGTGCCCGGAGCGGCGGTGCGAGTCGAGGTCGATCCCAGGGCGGCGACGATCGTCACCGGTCAGTCGCTCCGGCTCACCGCACTTCCCTTCTCCAAGGCGAACGACCGCACTCTCGACACCGTACGCTGGCGGTCGAGCAACCTGAAGGTGCTCGAGGTGGACAAGAGCGGCCTCATCACCGGCGGGGCGCCGGGCCGCGCCAAGCTCACCGCCGGGGTGAAGGGGACGGCGGCAGTGGTGGAGGTGAGGGTGGTGCCGGCCAATTTCTCGAAGCTCACGCTCGCCCCGTCGCGTCCCTCCGTTCGCCAGGGCGACGTGATTCGCTTCGCGGTGGAGGCGAAGGACGCGGCCGGCAAGGCGGTGCCCGATCTGGCGCCCACCTGGTCGTTCGCTCCGGGTGATGGGCAACTCGGCCCGGACGGACGCTTCGTGGCCTATCGTCCCGGTGCCTACACCGTCACCGCGATGCTCGGCACCCGGGCAGTGAGCACCACCGTTACCGTGCGGGAGCGCGACGTGCGCCGCGGCGTAACGGTAGTAGGCCGCCTCCCGCGCACCGGCTTCTCGACCTCCGAGGTGTGGATCCACCCCAATGGCAAGGTGGTCTACCTCGGCACCCACGGGGGCGGCGACCGGGTGTACGCCATCGACATCTCCAATCCGGCCAATCCGGTGGTAGTGGACTCGATCATGGCGAACACCCGGCTCGTGAACGACATGCAGACCACCGCCGACGGCAACTACATGGTGTTCACCCGCGAGGGCGCCGCCGACCGGAAGAACGGCATCGTCATCGCCGATACCCACGATCCGCTGCACCCGAAGGAGATCTCGCAGTTCGTGGACGGCGTCGCCGCAGGGGTGCACTCGGTGTACATCTACGAGAACCCGCAGTACGGCAAGTACGTCTTCATCACCAATGACGGCACCGGCGCCATCGACATTGTGAATATGACCGATCCGGCGCACCCGACCCGTGCCGGCGAGTGGCGCACCGACCGCCCCGATGCCTCGCGCTACGTGCACGATCTCGACATCGTGGACGGCGTGATGTACGCCAGCTACTGGAACGACGGGCTGGTCATCCTCGACATCGGCAACGGCAAGTGGGGCGGGCGTCCCGACAAACCGGTGCTCGTCTCCCAGTTCAAGTACAACCTCGACTCACTCTACAAGGAGGTGGAAGACGTCTCCCGCCCCGGCTTCACCCGCGGAACCCACACCGCCTGGCGCCAGCGCGGCGGCCACTATGTCTTCATCGCCGACGAGGTCTACCTGAACGGCGACATCCAGGGCGCCAGGGACGCGTCGTCGAGCCGCATGTACGGCACGCTCCAGGTGGTCGATGTGAGCGACATCGAGCACCCGAAGTCGGTCGCCTGGTACACGCCCGAGATGGGCGGGGTCCACAACGTCTGGCAGGTGGCCGACACGCTCTACCTGGGGGCCTACGACGCCGGATTTCACGTCTTCGACATCTCGGGCGAGCTCAAGGGCGACCTGCGCTCCCAGCACCGCGAAATCGCATCGCTCAATACCGCCGACATGGGCGGCGTCGTGAAGAATTCGGCGTGCGACTGGGGCGTGGTGGTGAATCCCAAGGACGGGCTCGCCTACGTCAACGACTTCAATAACGGGCTCTGGGTGGTGCGGGTGAATCCGAAGAAAACCAGCGCACCGCTGATTCCATGATGGGACTCCCCGCGCTGAGCGCACTTGCCGCCGCCCTGGCGGCGGCGGGCGCCGTGCACGCCGCGGCGCGG